>JAIWDV010000031.1:0-10407 GCA_048632525.1 Bacteroidales bacterium
CGCCTGAAGGGCCTCCGGTTTGTACGGCCTTGAATTTCTTCTTTTTGGGGATACCGCCGCCGATGTCATATATAATGGTGCGTAAACTGGTTCCCATGGGGACCTCTACAAGACCCGTGTTCACCACTTTTCCAACCAGTGAAAATATCTTGGTGCCCTTGCTTCTATCGGTGCCTATAGAAGCATACCAATCCGCACCATTGTTGATAATTACTGGAATATTGGCCCAGGTTTCAACATTGTTCAGGTTAGAGGGGCCTTGTCTATAACCCTTTTCCACAGTATGTATATATTTTGCCCTTGGTCTTCCCGGTTTACCTTCAAGAGAGGCCATTAAAGCCGTTGACTCGCCACATACGAAGGCCCCGCCTCCACGGCTGATATGAATGTCAAAATCAAAGCCGGAATCTAGAATATTTTTGCCCAAAAGACCCAATTCTTCCGCCCTTTTTAGGGCAATGGATAAGTTTTTTACTGCCAGTGGATATTCGTGCCGCACATAGACAAAGCCCTTATGGGAGCCGATGGCTATGGCCCCAATGATCATTCCCTCCACGATAATATGGGGGTTTCCCTCCAAAAGGCTTCTGTCCATATAGGCACCGGGATCTCCCTCGTCAGCATTACAGATGACAAATCTATCCCCATCATGATGACGGCAGGTCTCCCATTTTATACCGGTGGGAAATCCGCCGCCCCCACGACCCCTTAATCCCGATTTTTTTACCTGGTCAACAATTTGGTCAGGAGTCATAGTAAACAGGGCTTTTTCAAGGGCCCTGTAACCACCCACCGCTATGTAATCTTCAATGCTGGTGGGGTCAATCATGCCATTGCTACCGAAAATGATTCTCTTTTGGAGTTTGTAAAAAGGGATTTCATGTTCATGGGTGATTTTCTTCTTGGTGGCTGGGTCCTTAAATATTAGAGATTTAATCAATTCGTTGTTTTTAAGGGTCTTTTCGACTATTTCCGGGACATTATCCTCCTTGACTTGCGGGTAAAAAATGCCTTCTGGATGGATGACCATAATCGGACCCTTTTCGCAAAAACCATGGCAGCCCGTGAGCTTTACCTCCAACTTATCTTGCATACCCTGCCTGGCCAACTCCTCCATCAGTGCCTTATGCACTTTCGCTGTTCCATAGGCACCGCAGCCCGAACCGGCGCAGAGTGAAATCAGCCTCCTGTTCCCCTGCTGTTGACTGTCCTGGAGTGAAATCCTGAGCTTTTCCAGCGCCGCCCTATTGTCTGATCCTGTCATGTTAAAACCGAACCTCCGTTACGACCATGCCGTTAAGAAGCAAGTTGTTTACCCTAACGTTGCAGACCTGCACCGAGTAAAAACGCGCCAGAGTGCGCCAGATGTGACTGAGCACAGTCTCGGACAGGTCGTAGCATACTTAACAGTATGTGAGATCCTGGCCGATGCGAGCACAGGCGCAGATGGTGTGCTCTGGTGCGAGTGTAGCGGTTTTTGCCGGTGTGGGTTTGCAACGTTAGGGTTTGTATCCTTCAATAACCTCCACGGCACTGGAACGATCGAGACCACCGTGAGTTTCCTGATTCACCGTAATAACAGGGCCAGAGGCGCAACAGCCCACGCAACGAACTGCTTCCAGGGTAAAAAGATTGTCATCGGTTGTCTGACCTTCCTTGATTTTCAGTTTTTCTTTTAGTGCATCCATAATTTTATCTGCTCCCCGCACATGACACGCAGTACCGGTACAGACATTGACAATGTATTTGCCCCGGGGCTCGAGACTGATGGTTTTGTAAAAGGTGGCCACGCTGTATATCAAACTTTCCTTAACCCTTAATCTTTCCATCAAAATTGGAATTACTTCCGGGGGCACATAGTTATGCATGTCGCTGATATCCTGCATGATCATCAGCAGGGTTTCAGGATTCGCTTTGTAGTTTTCGATTATTGCGTCTATCTTTTCCCAATCAATCGTGACACCTGTATCCATTCTCGGACAGCCTCCTAAGGTTGTTTGAAATCAATTGCTATATTTGTGACAGGGCAGTTTTCAACGCAGCTCCCGCATCCGGTACATAGTTCCATATTGATGCTGCGTGCTCTTTTTTTGATCTTCACCTTGAAATTTCCAGGGGTGCCCTCCACGGATTCCAAATCCGCATAGGTGATAAGTTCTATGTTCAAATGCCGGCCGACCTCGACCAGTTTAGGGGAGATAATTCACATGGCACAATCATTTGTGGGAAAGGTCTTATCCAGTTGAGCCATTACTCCCCCTATGGAAGGGCTTTTTTCAAGGAGGTAGACGTAGTATCCGGAGTCAGCCAGATCAAGGGCGGATTGCATCCCGGCAATCCCGCCCCCAACGACCAAAACAGATCCCCTTAGTTCATCGGGCATAGATCGTCTCCTTTTTGTATGGATTTTTATTGCAAAAAGCTACATTATAGTTATAATGTAGTTATATGGCAATTGTTTTTTCGGAAAGGGGTTTTGATTGGATAAAATTAACCTGGATCGGGCAGATTCAAATTTCAAAAAAGAGCTGGCCAGCCAGCCGGGGGGAGAAAAAATATCGGCCTGCTTCACGTGCCGTACGTGCACAGCAAGCTGTCCTATTACTGCAGTCAACGATAAGTTCAACCCCCTTCGCATAATTCGTATGGCGCTTTATGGTCTTAAGGAGGAAGTTCTTACAAGCGATTTCATATGGCTCTGTTCGAGCTGTTATGCATGCCAGGAGAGATGTCCCCAGGGGGTAAGCATTACCGAGTTTATGACCCTTCTGAAAAATTTAGCCGTTAAAGAGGGAAATATGCCCACTGGGATAAGGGTACAGAGGGACACTATCAAAGGTGAAGGCAGGATATACCCAATAGATGATTTTGACAACAAGAAACGGGCTAAAGTCGCCCTGCCTCCAATACCCACTTCCTGTAATGTGGTGGAAAAACTGTTTCCACCTGTTAGGAACTAACCTATGAAATACGCATTTTTTTTGGGCTGCACTATTCCGGCAAGATCCAGAAATTACGAACTCTCCGCGAGAAAAGTTGCAGAAAAACTTGGTATCGAACTGATAGATGTGGAGGAATTTATTTGTTGCGGGTTTCCTATGAAGGCCAGCGACTATAAGTCTGCTGAAATCATGGGTGCTTACAACTTATGCCTGGCCCAGGAAAAGGATTTGGATATATGCGTCTTATGCAGTTCCTGTGCTTCACAATTGACGGAAGTCGCGCATAGTCTGTCCGAAGATGGTCCTGACAGGGAGCAGATAAATGACGAATTATCCAGGGCAGGGCTGAAATATGGCGGTGGGGTCAAGGTAAGACACTTTGCTCGCGTCCTACTTGAAGACATTGGAATAGAGAAGATAAAGGAGCATTTTGTAAAAGACCTGAGTGATCTCAAGACAGCTACTCATTATGGATGCCATTACCTAAAGCCTTCTGAAATCTATGATGGTTTTGATGATGTGGAAAACCCGAAATCCATAGAAACTCTGGTAGCGCTGACCGGCGCCAGGGTTATTGACTACCCGGGCAAAAAGAGATGCTGTGGGGGGCCCGTGCTTCCTGTGGAGGAAAATGTGGCCCTGTCTGTGGCAAAAGAGAAACTGGATGATATTGTTGATGCCGGGGCAGATGCCATGTGCCTTGTGTGCCCTTTTTGTTCGGTGATGTATGATGACAATCAGAAAAGCATTGAGTCGGAATTCGGTGCAGACTATAATTTACCCGTATTATACTTAACGCAAATACTGGGTTTGGCCATGGGATTTGACAGGAAAGAGTTGGGCCTGAATATTAATGTTGTCAAGACCAAGAAGCTGTTAAGTAAGTATTTTGAATAGCGTTGCTGAACGTTACGAGCTGAGGGTTGCGTGTTGAAAGTTGAAGCGAATTTGATCGGCAGCCGCTTAGATGTCACCTGACAACTGATCCAGTATTCCGCTCCTCAGTTCATCAAACTTTCTTGCAATAAGATTTTCAAATTCTTTTCCAAAGAACCGGCGGTTCGCCTGCAAATACCATTTCACGCTGTCCCAATAGTCCTGCAGTGCTTGAGAATCATTTATTGTTCTAAGAATACCATCAATTTCAGAGAGCTTATCTCTCTTTAAACTGTCCTTCCGCAATTCATACAGATCATTCAGCCTGTGCTTCTGTTCATCGGATAGGCCTATTTCCCAGGACCGCTCAAGAAGGTCATTCACTAAATTGCTGAGTTCTTCAAAATCTCTTATGAGATCCATTTGCTTTTTTGCCTGGTTTAATGTCATGTCCGAAATTTCTGCCAGCCTTTTTTCAAATGCTTTTTCAAGTTGCAGTTCGTAATCTTCGGTATAGAAAGGGCGTTTTCTTAGAGATCGTAGACCATAGTGATAATAATTTTTTAGCTGCTCCGCGTTGTCAATGGTGGCCATATAAGAAATTTTTTGGGAGATATTTACACGGTCCTGGAAATCAACGGAAAGGACGTTAGGAAGGGTTGCTTTTTTTAGGAGAATCCCTGTTTTGACCTTAAATAGATGGTTTATATTATACTCATTATAAATAAGCCTTTCTAAGGAGACCGTGTTAAGAAAGTCATTGACGGCCTCATATCGCTTTTCAATTATTTTGCTCATGCCCAAAAAGTTTATCCGAACTGGCATTCCATTTGGCTTAAATTTCCTGGTTCCCAGCAAGCTCAATAAAAGGAGTTTAATCTGATTTTCATAGCTAAGGTATCCACTCACCTTCTCATACCCAAAAATACGAACCCTGTCATCAACAAGCTGGTTCAGGATAAAGTGCCTTGTCTCCTCTGCCAGGTTTTGGAGGGTGTTGTAAATACGAAAGGCCTCAAAAACTTCCTTTTCAAAGGTGGAGTATCCGATGCTGGAAAACTTCCGTTTTTTGTAAATGAATTTCATGGGGACTTTTAGCATAAGGTTTACAAGGTCAAGGAATTCAACGTATCTGATGCCCTGTAATCTGAAAAGACGCTCCATTGCAAAGATCATTTTACCGGATCGGATGGACTTCGACTTTCCAATTTGTTTCCACTCTTGCGATTCCAAATAATCTGTTTGTGTAACTCCATCGGGCAGCCCTTTCAACTGATAATTTTCAAGGGCATAGAACAATTTCCCTTTCCGGTCATAAATCTTGTTGAGTTCTGATTCGAGGGTTGTTTCGCCATCAATAATTTTCTGGCACAGGGTTTTTGTCCGGAACAGCCAGTCGGCAAGGTCTTCAAGCATCAGATCTTCCCTGATCGCAGATAACATTATAAAAGAGAATAGGAAAAATGCATTACAGAGGTCATTATCCTTTGAATCAATAACACCCTGTAAGGCAGAAAAGGACAATTCCCCGCGTACTATGTGATGGAGAAGGCTGTGGTGTCTTACCAGGAAGATCAGATAGGCTTCTCCTTTCTCATCAAGCTGATATTTTTTGGCAATTTTTTCCTTTTCAAGGAAGAGCGCCCCAGCGTGGGCAAAACTTGTAGGATGGATGTCGCTTTTATATTTTTCCCTGAGGAGCGGGATCCTTCCAATGTCCTGGAAAACAAATGACCTGGTGAGGGCATCAAACAGAGTTCTATTCTGGCTCAAACGCTCAACAATTCCTTCCAGGGTTTCTATCTGAGATTCACTCACTCCGATAATGCCCGCTGCCATGGGCCCGAACTCCCTCTGGGCCAGAGTGTGCAAAAGACGGATGTCCTGGAAACTCTCCCTATCATGCCTGATCAGGGCCTGGAACTTCCTTAGAGAAGCAATGACATAATGGGTAATGGGTGACTTCAGGAACAGGTGCCACGATAGGTCCAGGTCTTCAAGTGTTGTAAATTCGGGGAGGATAAAATCCAAAATTGATGGTGCGTGCCTGTAAAGCAGGTCAATATTTGTGTAGATCTCCTCCGGATGGAAAATGACAGCGAGGAAGTTTGATCTCAAGTATTCCCTCACATCCCGGACTCTTTGAAACCATCGCCTCTGCCGAGCCGGCAATTTCGGGGCAGAATCCGGCTGATCAAGGAGTCTCCGATGGTTCCTGTAAAAGCTCTCCAGATTGGAAAACAGGCTATCCACGGTTTTTAGATCCTGGATTGAGATTTCCGATATAAAGCGTCTGGCTAACTTTTTTGTCAGGGATTCAAGCTGTTCAATATCCCTATTCATATCCATACAGGCAATTTCCAGGTCCTGTGTTTCAGGGTCTACTCTTAACTGAAAGCCTGTGCCCAAAATAAATGAGGTCTTGTTCTGGTACAGGTTTTCGCTAAACAGCCTGAGAATGGGGAGATCGAGGTAATCAATATTAATAGCCCTGGCCTCCAGTTCGACTTTCTTTACACAATCGGCGATTTCCCCGGCCTCAACGTCGGCCAGAACAGGGTTAAAGTTGATGATCTTACCACGGACCAGATTTACAGTGATCCAGAGGAGGATGAACACATTCCGGCTTTCCATTCTTTCGAAAAGATGACCGGTTCCGTGAAACTCGATGTCAAGAAATTTTCTATAGAATGCGGGTAGCTGCAAAGGATCAAACTTAAGATACATCTCCTCAACCTGTTCTATGGTATTCACGAGTTGTATCACATTCTCTATCCTGGACAATTTTTGATCGTCATAGTCAGCCAGGGACTCTTTTTCCATCTGCGCCTTTTGTCTGAGTTCGTACCAGTTGTCGAGAAATTCAAAGTGATTCGTCATTTTGAGAAGCTTACGGACGATCTTGTTGTGTATGCCCCCGAGGGAGTTTATCTTTTCGTCCATAAGCCTTTCCCAATCGAGCGCTCGATTGGTGACAACTCTTATGGTAGACTCATAGAGATTGAAAAGCTCGGATAGTTCTTCCTGTGTCCCTTCAGAACCCCTGGCGGCTTTCGTCTCAGCCATGGTCATTAAAAGGCAGTACCGGAGCAAGTTAAGGGCATCTTGTGGTTCATATGTTCTGGCCAAATCTGAAACCGGTTTCAGGGCCTTCTCACTCATTTTTCCGGATAGGGTTCGGCCCAGGGGTGTATGGCCTAAAACCATATGGACAATTTCCTTTAACTCATTGTGTTGAAACCCGAAGTATGTAAGGGCCTCAAGGTTTTTAATGGCCTTGGTTCTCGATCCTTCAATCCGGCCGGGGTTCAGATACTCCCTTATCTTTTCCAGTTTGTTGATTTTGGTTAGAAGTTTGAGAACCTGGTTTACGGCGGAAAATCTTCTGTTCCTGTTCTCTAAGGGCTGCCTCAAGAGATCAACATAGAATTGAGGTAGTCCTTTGTATTTCCCCTCTTTTAATTCGCCTATCACTCGAAGTGTTCGGATTACATATTCAAGCGAATCCTTGTAATCAGCCAGATAGTCTGTTGAGGTGCCGGTAAGCCTTGATGCCCTTACATCCTTTATGACCTTTGATACGGTGGTTTGCAGAGGTTTCTTTTGCCCCAGATAGATCAGCATGTAATTTGGGTCGTAGTCGGTAAATGAGAATCTTTTTTCCCAGCCCTCTTTTACTGATGAGGGAACCAGGGGCTTCAGAAATATCCTCTCAAAATAAACGGAAAGAAGGCTGGACCATGTTTTTTCCTGATCACTCAAAAAGGGCCAGTCAGTAAGCTGGAAATTCTTATAGGGTAGCTTCTCTGTATCCTCAAGGGTCATGTCTTCCAACTGTTTCCCTTCAAGCAGTTCATTTATGACTTCCTGTTCCATATAAAGACCGCTTAGATACTTCTGGAAGTCGAAGATGTTGACCTGAAGGGAGTGGTTTTTTATCCTGTACTTTTTCCTGGTTTTGAAAACATGGTAGAATAAAGCAAATTTTTTTTCTTCCTGGGGCGTTTTGAAGATGAGCTTTGTCGTTTTATTGGTTTTTGAGGTATAATGGTTTGTAATGATAAAGATTTCCCCGTCCGGTTTCAGGCAATTGAAGGCCCGCCAAAGGATATAGAGGGCATACTGCTCCAGGCGTTTCTTGGAAATCATTTCCTGGGAAAGGGTGGTGAATCTTTCCATGAGAATGATTTCATAAAGATCCCTCGTCAGGATGACCAGATCCAGGGTCTGGTTCATGTCTTTCAATTTTTCGAGAGAGTCCAAGACTTCAAAACGATGCTCTTTAAAGCGGAAGGAAAGCTCCTGGGCGATTAAATCATCATGGTGGGTTATTAAGCCGATAGAATGGTGTTCCGCAAAATACTTTTTCCTGTGAAACCCCACTATTTTAGTGATTTCGTCAACCTTGGATTTGATGTGGGTGAGTGTACTGGACACCAGATGTGAGGGAATCATATAATAGGGTTTCCCAAGACTTGAAAACCTTATTAGTAACCCTATTTTCTTATATATTTCATTGAGCTCTTTATAGTGGTGCCTGATATCTTCGGGATTATCCAGGGTGATGGACTGGAGAAGCTTGACATTATTCGGCTCTAACCGTTCGTAGGCTTCAAAAAGGCCGAATCCGTAAGCATTTCCGCCGAACCTGCTCTGGATTTGGGTAGGGTGTTTCAGGGCTGGAAAGGTCCCCAAAGGGATATCTGCCGGATTGATCCCCAGGTTTTCGAACTCATCCGGTTTTATGAATTCAAAAGTATCTTCCTGCCAGGAGATTTCCGTAGGATAGGGCTCGGTAGGATCCACGTACTTGGATAGCTCCGTTCACCCGACCGAGGCGGAGAAAGATGGAAAAGGCTTAATACGAGTTGCTGTCACCCTAATCAAGCTTTTGAAATGCCTCCCTGCGGCCGGTGTATTTTTCTCTCATCTCGGGTTTCATAAGTTTGCCCGTAGGATTCCTCATGACCTGGTCAAACACGATCTTCCTGGGCAGCTTAAACTTGGCCAGCTTTGTCATGGCAAATTCAATAAGCTCCTCCTCGGTCATGGTTTCTCCCTCTTTCAATTGAACAATGGCCATGACAATTTCCACAAGTCTTTCATCCGGATATCCAATGCAGGCCACGTCATCAATCTTCGGGTGTTCCATGAGGGCGTCTTCAATCTCCACCGGAAAGATATTTTCTCCTCCACTGGTTATCATATCTTTTTTCCGGTCAACAATATAAAAGTAGCCTTCCTCGTCGGTTTTCAGGAGATCACCCGTATAAAGCCAGCCGTCTTTCAGGGTTTCGGCAGTCATTTCCGGATTATTATGATACCCCTTCATCATGCGGCTGGTGGTGAAAATCAATTCTCCCACCTCGCCGGCAGGGACCTCTTTGCCTTCAGGATCGACTATTTTGCCCTCCACACCAAATGTGGGTTTACCTATGGAGCCGGGATGTTTCAATACCTCTTCCGGATAGAGGTTGAAGAGTCCACCTCCGCCCCCCTCGGTGATCCCATAAATATTAGAAACAGCGCATGGGAGGGTTTCAACGAGGTTCTTCATGACATCAAATGGCACCGGCTGTGCGCCAATCTCCATATATTTCCAATTGGAAAGATCATAATCGGAAAGCTTGATATCTCCGTTCTTGATGGCATTGAGTATGGCAATGGCAATGGGTACCACGAAAAGGACGTCAGTGCATTTTTCTTCGGCCATTGACTCAATTATCCACTTGGGATCTTTTAAATCTCTGAGAAGTGTGCCCGTGGCGCCTGTGGCATAAAAGGGGGCCCACAAAAACATGGTTCCGCTATGGTATAAGGGGAGAAAGAATAGATAATTGTCATTCTTTTCAACAAAATAACTCATGCCATTACCGATGGCCGTGTTATTCAGAGAATAATGGGTATGCATTACAGGTTTTGGTTTGCCTGTGGTGCCGGAGGTGAACATCATGGCCAGATCATGCTGGTCATCCACATCCACGATGGCCTCGGAAATGTCATCAGACGCAGCAATGGTCTTATAGTCGATCATATCCTCCGGAACATCCCCGCCGACGCAGATATATTTTTCAACCGTGGTCAGATCCTTCCGGACGGGCTGAACCACAGGGAGAAATTCCGGCCCCAGGAAGAAGACCTTGGGATCGCACACCTCAGCGGCATAAAGGATATCCGGACCCACAAACCTGAAATTCAGCGGCACAATCACGGCGCCAATCTTGATGATTCCGTAATAGGTGATGAGCCATTCCAGGGAATTGTTCTGGAGGTGCATTACATAGTCGCCGTCTTTGATCCCCAGTTCCTTTGACAGGTAGTTGGCCACCTTATTAATTTCATCATTAAACTGTTTCCATGTTAGTGTCCTTCTCTCGTTCGTGGCAGGAGTCCTCTCGATCAGACAAATTTTATCACGCAGATGGCGGGCATGAAATGTTGCATATTTTGCATAGTTCATAGGTTTTTTCCTCCTTAGTCCTTAATGCTATACCTCGTTGAGTAGTTGAGTGATTGAGTAGGGAAATAATTACTATTATTTCCATATGTTATAACTTTTCAAAGTAACATCTCAATAAGTCAGGGCATT
>JAIWDV010000032.1:0-10287 GCA_048632525.1 Bacteroidales bacterium
CGCTTCTTTTATGTGTCTCAGGACGCCCATGATCCACAGGCCCAGACTGGAAAAAAGCCAACCTAAGGAAAGGCGTGATACGATCATGAGAGAAATGATGAAAACCGCTAAAAAAAAGACATATGCTCCAAAAAAATTGAGAAAACTCTTAGTTAATTCAGCCAGTTCTACACCCACAAGCCCTCCGGCATGGATCTGTCCGCCCCTGAAGCTTACAACGCCTGATAACTGCAGGCTCAAAATGCCCGAGAAAGAGGCAAGCAGGGTCAGGGCGGCAACTGTACTCTTGACGGGGGAGGAGACATGACGTCCCCGGAATGAAAGAAAGGCCATTGTGAGGGCTATTATCACCAGCCAGAATGAGGAAAAGCCGACCAGGAAAAACACTCCGCCGGCCAGATGCGCACCAACCGTGCCAAAAAGGTTATGAGCCTTACCGAGAGGTCCTGTCACGTTCCAAAAAAGCTGGTCCCCGGGGTTATAAAACAAAAGGCTTCCGCCCAAAATAATGGCCATAAGCAGGAAAATAAGTCCCCGGATCTCTTTCCTGATGGGATTTGAGGGTTTTTCCGTTTTGTCTTTGGTATTTGATTTACGACTCAATCTTGATCACCTTTATCTCGAAACTCGGTTCACGATTTTATATAACGCCTGAAAATCCCCCTCAATCCCCCTTTACAAAGGGGGGATAGTGGGTATTTCGTAGATATGACAATTGTAATCTAAAATAACTGGGTTAAGGTTTTTACTATTTTGGCGCGTGACGCGCAACTCTTAACATTCACATCGGGATAATTATGGGCAGTACAAGCGGGCTCCTTTCAATCACCTTATGAAAAAAACGTCTCAACCGCCTTTTTATATCCGATTCCACTTTAACCCATTCAATAGGGATTGAGTCTTCCAGCTCGTCAAGGACTTCCAGGACAATACCCTTGCCCTCCTCAAGTATGGTCCCTTTTTGATCTTCAAACACAAACCCGCGAGAGATGAGATCCGGCCCATATATTGTTTCACCCGTTTTTTCGTCCACAGCCAGCAGGACAATAACCATCCCATGTCCGCTAAGCCTCCTCCGGTCTTTCAGAACCATCTCCCCGACATCGCCCACTCCTTTCCCATCCACAAGTATCCTGCCGGTATGCACAGGATCTTCCAGTCGTGCCTTCTGGTTTTCAAAGCAGATTACGGCCCCGTCTTCCACAAGCAAGACATGATCTTCCGGCAATCCCATGTCCAAAGCTAACTGCGCATGCTTTACAAGATGCCTGTATTCACCGTGGATAGGCATAAAGTACCGCGGCTTCACGAGGCTTAGCATCAATTTCAATTCTCCCCTTTTGGCATGACCGGATGTGTGAATATCAGAGACCTTTTCATAAACAACATTCGCCCCCATACGATAGAGATTGTTTATGACTGAAGTGATAGCTTTTTCATTGCCCGGAATAAAGCGTGAAGAAAGGATGATGGTATCACCCTGCTTGATTTTGATACTTTTGTGCTTTCCATGGGCCATCCGGGTCAGGGCTGACATGGGTTCTCCCTGACTGCCAGTTGTAATGATAGCTATGTTTTCATCCGGAAGCTGACTGATCTTCCGTTCGCTGATCTCAAAATCTTCGGGCATACTGATGTATCCCTGCTCCCTGGCGATACGTACATTGGTGATCATGCTCTTGCCGTTGAAAACTACTTTCCTGTCGAACTCTTCGGCCAGGTTGATGACTTGCTGGATGCGACCAATATTGGACGCAAAACTGGCAACAATGAGTCTGCCACTGCATGTCTGGAAAAGGTCTGACAAAGTTTTTCTGACTTCCCTTTCACTCAGGGTAAATCCTTCTTTTTCCGCATTTGTTGAATCTGAAAAAAGAGCCAGGACACCCTTTTCTCCGAAGTGTGCAAACCGGATGAGATCAGTAAATTGGTCGTCTACCGGAGTTGGATCTATCTTGAAGTCGCCTGAATGTATAAGCGTGCCTTCCGGCGTGTCAATAGCGAGGCCGACGCCCCCTACAATGCTGTGGTTTACGCTGATATATTCCACCTTAAAAGGTCCAATCCGGGTGAGATCTCCGGCCTTTATTGTTCGAAGATCCGGTTGTTCCACCAGCGAGTGCTCCTTAAGCTTTTCTTTCAAGAGCTCCAAAGTAAAGCTGGTGCCAAATACAGGTGCAAAAAATTCATTCAGAAAAAAGGGCATTGCGCCTATATGATCTTCATGACCGTGAGTCAGGATAACAGCATTCAGCCTGTCTTTATTTTCTCTGAGGTATTGGAAGTCGGGTATCACCAAATCTACACCTGGCATATAGTCATCGGGGAACATCAACCCCGCGTCCACTACCAGGAGGCAACCCTCACATTCGATCGCCATCATGTTCAACCCTATTTCCCCCAGTCCTCCCAAGGGAACAATCTTCAGCATTTTTTTTACCTTCTCGTAAAATATTAAGGTTCGATCCTGAGTCTTGGACTCTACAAGTCCCGGAAAAAAGGAAACTCCAAAGCAATCAAGTTAAAAAAACCAGTGATAATCATGTTCTTTAGGTGATTAACCATAAAGCACGGTTATTTCGCTAAACGTGTTAAATTAAACCTTTAATCATCGGCAGTCAATAGCGAATGCGTTTTCGCAGTCGAAAACGTGTCTTCTGTGGAATGACCTTGATTTCCATTTTTCCATTATGTTAAGGTGCATCAAAAGAGAGAATTAGTAAAAAGAAAGGAGAACAAAAGTTGGCAGGCATAAATAAGGCAATATTGATTGGAAGGTTGGGAAGAGATCCTGAAGTGAGGTACACGCCCAGCGGCGTAGCCGTGGCTAACTTCAGCATAGCCACATCAGAGGAATGGAAAGACAGAGAGACAGGTGAAAAGCAGGAGCGCACCGAGTGGCATAAAATCGTGGCATGGAGACGCCTTGGTGAAATCTGCGGAGAGTACCTGCATAAAGGCAGTCAGGTCTATATCGAGGGGAGGTTGCAAACAAGGGCCTGGGAAGACCGGGATGGTAACAAGCGTTATACCACTGAGGTGGTTGCTCAATCAATGCAGATGTTAGGATCTACGGGAAAAGAAGGAAGAGCAGAGCCCATGGAGGGAGGTTACCCCATTGAAGAGCCGATTAACGTCCCGGAGGATGATATCCCCTTTTGAGCCTCGTTTTCTTAAGGATAGTTTCAAGATGGCATGTGCTTACGCAGGTTTCGTTACTTGTCCTCATCATCGTCCTTCTCATCATCAGGCGCTTCTATTTCCTCCTGTGCCTGGCGAGTGGCCTTTTTGAAATTTTTGATTCCTTTACCAATTCCACTACCAATTTCAGGCAGTTTACCTGCGCCAAAAATGATTAAGATAATGATCAAGATGATGATCAATTCCGGCATACCTATACCAAACATTGATCTACCTCCTCCACTTTTGAGATTTCCGATTGACGATTTTAAATTGACTATTATTAATCATCAATCATATAGTCTAACTTGCCGGATTGATATATGATTTCTCTTCCGCTATTTATCAGTCTCTTTGACCAGTTGAGCAAATTCGGCAGAGTTTCCGAACGCCCCGATGGCCTTGTAAAAATCCATCCAGGCGCCCCATAGTTTCACCCATTCCTCGTTGTGCCAGAAAATATCTGATGACTTTTGCCCTTTTGATATTTTCAGGAAATCTTCAAACTCAGTACGACAGTTTTCACACAGGTTGAGTCCTGGCGGCGAAAAAGCCGGTGGACAGGATGAATCAGTGACGTTCAAATGATGACCGCACATGGCACATTTGAAATGGCATGAAGAACACTGGATAATTCTCCGAATCGTTTCAATCTTGTTTCGATAAAGCTCTACCTGCTGTTTTCGTTTTTTGTCTGCAAGTCGGTCAGTGATGTTGAGAACTTTATTCATGGGACCTCTGCTGCCTTATATGCTTAGCGAGTTCACAAAGTGCAGTGAATTTTGCACTATACAAAAGTTTACCACCAAGGCCATGCAGAGTCAAGAGAAGTTCAAATGTCGTCAGATCTTACCCATAACGTCCAGGGCCGTTTTGCCTAAAGTGGATAGATTCACGGCCACGGTAATACCCGCGGCCTGAAGGGCCTTTATTTTGTCTTCTGCCTTTCCCTGGCCACCAGATATAATAGCGCCGGCATGACCCATACGCCTCCCGGGGGGGGCTGTTTGACCTGCAATGAATGCAATCACGGGTTTATCGAATTCTCTCTCGATATATTCGGCTGCCTCTTCTTCCGCAGTACCGCCAATTTCCCCAATAAGAACTACCCCTCTTGTCTCCGGATCCTCTTTGAATCTTTTTAGAAGATCGATAAAGGTGGTGCCTACGATGGGATCACCCCCGATACCAATACATGTGGACTGGCCAAAACCAGCCCTGGTCAACTGATCCACCACTTCATAGGTCAGGGTACCACTCCTTGAAATCACTGCCATATCACCAGGCCTGTGTATGGGTCCTGGCATGATTCCGACTTTGGTCTTCTCAGGAGAGATAATTCCAGGGCAATTGGGGCCGATAAGGACCGAGTTTTTACCTTCTAAAAACCTGGCTACTTTGACCATATCAAGTACGGGAATCCCCTCGGTGATACATACAATGACCTTCAGACCTCCAGAGGCTGCATCAATAACTGCATCGCCTGCAAATGGTGGGGGGACAAAAATACAGGAGGTATTTACTCCTTCCTTCTCCACGGCCTCCTGGACAGTATTGAAAACCGGCACGCCCTCGATATTCTGGCCGCCCTTACCGGGTGTGACCCCCGCGGCTACTATTGTTCCGTAGTCAATCATCTGTTTTGTGTGAAAGGTACCTTCCCGACCGGTAATACCCTGAACAACCACTCGAGTATTCTCATCTACAAGTATGCTCATAATTAACGCCTCTAAAATTCTATCCCGCCAGGGCGGGATTAAAATTAAGGATATTTATTCAAATTTTGCCTTCAAGAAACTTGCTTTGCGACCAGCTCAGCCGCTTCGGCAAGATCTTTAGCCACCAGAAATTCTAAGTCTGAGTCTTTTAGAATTGCTCTCCCTTCCTCCACATTGGTTCCCTCTAACCTGACAATTAGAGGAACACTAATGCTCGTTTTCTTTGCTGCAGCGAGGACACCCCTGGCCAGGACATCACATCTCAGTATTCCCCCAAAGATATTAATAAGAATCGCCTTTACCCGGCTGTCCTTGAGGATAATCTCAAAACCACGCATAATCATCTCTTCGCTGGCCCCACCGCCAACATCCAGAAAGTTGGCAGGCTCTGCACCGGCTAACTTGATAACATCCATGGTCGCCATGGCCAGACCAGCGCCATTTACCATGGCACCAATATTCCCGTCCAGGCGAATATAATTAAGGTTGTAATTTTCCGCCATTAACTCAAGGGGATCTTTTTCTCTGGGATCATCAAGTTCCAAAAGCTCCTTTTGCCTGAATAGTGCGCTGTCATCAATAGTAATCTTGGCATCCAGCGCAACAACCCTGCCCTCCCCTGTAATCACGAGCGGATTAATCTCAACAAGTGAGCAGTCGTTGGCAAGGAAGAGCTTGTACACGCTGGCCATGACAGACATCAGGCCCCTTGCAGTATCTGGTGATAGAGGGGGGTCTAATTTGTAGATAAAGTTTCTCGCCTGAAAAGGCATCCATCCAACAGCGGGATCAACGTGCTCTTTAAGGATAAGCTCGGGGGATGTGGCGGCAACCTCTTCGATTTCCATGCCTCCAGCCTGACTGAAGATCATGGTTGGACTGGCAGTCGCTCTGTCGATCACCATGCCTAAATAAAATTCGCGTTCAATGTCAATGCCTTCCTCAATAAGGAGCTGGTGGACAACTGCACCATCAGGGCCCGCCTGTTTGGTCATTAATGGCTTCCCAAGTATAGACTCTGCGGCGGTCACAACCTTGGTGGGATCATTTTCCACCTTGACACCGCCCGCCTTACCTCGACCGCCGGCATGGATCTGTGCCTTGATGACCCAGGGGGGGCCATTGATACTCTGAACTGCCTCAGATGCCTGATTCGCCTCTGTTATAAGTTGACCATTGGGTATGGGTATTCCCGATTTCTTAAAAATGCCTTTAGCTTGATATTCATGTAATTTCATAGTGTTAACTCTCCAATGCCAAATACTTACGTCACGCGAGTACAAAAATTATGAAAAAAGCCCACCGTTTTTGATCCTTTAGAAAAATTTACCATGACATCTATTACGGCTGACCTCAATTGTCAAGCAACTTGCCTGATATTGCCTGATACTATGGCCCCTTCTGCACAGATTCCTTCATCTTCCTTCTGATCAAAAGGTATCCGGCAATAACAAGAAGGAGGCCCACTATAAAAACTGTATTGTTCTCTTTCCCCATCCCATAAACCACACAGGATATGCCAATGGCACATAAGAAAACAATGATTGATTTTTCGTGTTTTGATGTCATGACGCAACAAACACCTTTTCACGATAATATGCTAACTCCTTAATGGATTCTTCAATGTCGCTCATTGCCAGATGAGCCTTTTTTTTCGTGAAAACGGGAAGAGTGGGGTACCACCTCTTCACCAGTTCCTTGATTGAGCTCACATCAATATTGCGGTAGTGTAAAAAAGCTTCCAGACGTGGCATGTACTTTGCCAAAAACCGGCGGTCCTGCCACACCGAATTTCCACAAAGGGGAGACTCTCCTTTCTGACAATATCGGGAAAGGAATTCAATTGTCTCCTGCTCAGCGCGCTGGCAATTGTAAGGAGAGGCTTTGACACGATCCAGAAGTCCTGATAATTGATGGTGCTTCAGACTCCATTCTTCCATTAAAGAGAGGATATGTTCAGGGTAGTTTATGGCAATATCGGGGCCTCTGGCGACAATTTCGAGGCTGTCATCAGTCACAATGGATCCGATTTCCACGATGACATGTCTTTCCGGATCAAGCCCACTCATTTCCAGGTCTATCCATACCAGATTTTTTTTCACTTTAAAGCTCCTTTTTCACCTATAAACCTGTCAAGAACGAAGACGAGAGCCCGCATTTGCATAAAAAACCCCAAGCAATCATGCATAATCCACAGCTTGCATCTGATCCCGGTTGGCGATAACGGTCTGCCTGAGCCTCACCACAAAGTAGACTGCCGCAAAGAGTAATGCCGGCAAATAGAGCCACCAGGCAAAAACAATTGGAATCCCATTTCGATCTACGCCATCTGCTATTTGCATGATGTTCTTCCAATCCCAACAGAAAGCTACAATCATCAGGAGAGCGCAGCCCATTTCAACGACCCAGTCAAACCATCTCCAATTGATTATACAGTACTTTTCATCATAGTAAATGATAAGCGATCCGGCTATCGCCATTGCAAGTGCAATTAAAACCGGCGTTATTACAGGGCCAACCCACGGAAGTGGTACAAAAAAGAGAAGATCCCATGTCATAAGGCTCTCAGGCCACCTGACCATAACCCAAAGCCAGATGTAGTAAAAAATATCCCAGACCCCAAACGCGATCATAAAAAAGCAAAACTTCTGCAGTGCATTCTTTCCCGCAGCGCAGCCCATTGCCACAAGCATAAGAATTGTGGCAATCTCGCGGCCGAATTCGATGCGCATCAGGTTGTCAACCAGGAGTTTACCGTCCTTCCATTCCAGGACTATGGGGAAATAGAATGAACCCTCAAAGTAAATCTCGCGGAGATAAACGACAACCGAACTTTCGACCCATGCAAACGCAATCGCAAAAATGACAACCCATATCCAGCGCCAAAGCGCTTTTCGGGGAATTTTTTCGATTTTTGCGTTTCGCCTCTTGTTTTGCGTTGTCATCTCTCATTTAAGCACGATCGCCATAACGCGCCATCAATTCCCTGGCCCGCTGCTTCGATTCTTCCACATCTTTAGTTGGGAAAGTGCATGTTGGGGTTTCAATGATGCCCTTATCCGCGAGGACCTCTTTGATAATAGTTACAGGCGCCCGCTGATAAATGCCCTTGAGATCACGCAGATACTGCCCAAGATCCCACACCTGGTGAAGGTATTCCGGGTAATTATCGTGATCAGCCGTTATTCGAAGGGAGGATTCAGTGATTTTCTGCCAGGCCCCGGGAGCCAGGTTAGCGCCTGAAGACACCACTCCGCTCATGCTCGGGTGATCCATGAAATGCGTTTCGTC
Source organism: Bacteroidales bacterium (assembly GCA_048632525.1). Lineage (GTDB taxonomy): Bacteria > Desulfobacterota > DSM-4660 > Desulfatiglandales > Desulfatiglandaceae > 4484-190-2. The sequence continues at coordinate 8,190 of JAIWDV010000032.1, forward strand.
TCCATCATAAATCCTGAAACGGGCCCGGCTGCGGCATGCCTTCTGGTAATTATGGGCTCTATCCAGGGAGCCCAAAAAGATTAAACCGACAATGGCTTTCAAGGAGACCAGTTCCTTCAAGATAGCTGTACGAATATTGCTTCTTTTCATGGGTTTGGCCAGGCCTCTTATAAATTCAGGGGCATTGTGAAGGATAAAGGGTTCGTTTACCATTGAGCTTAAATTCCGGTAGAGTGCCGGGAGACCCCGGTTACTGTGATAATAGAGAGGGGTGTCAACCCAGAAAATCTGCCCCTCATACCTGCGTCGTTTAAGAGTCTTTTTTAGACCAAGAAGGATCTCCGTTGTCTTCTCCTCAGTATCCTGGGTGATCCAGAACAATATGGGGATCCGGCCACGGACCACTACCAGGGCCTTTTCAAGAAGCTCCAACCGCTGAGCAAGGGAAAGGTTTTTACCTTCGCCCGTATCAGGGCTTGCCAAAAATACAGCGTGAGCGAGGGGGGACAGCCGATCCAGAAGGTGACCCAATCCCCGGCCATCAATGGATCTGTCATGCTTAAGGGGGGTAATCAGCTCAACGATCAGCCCCCGTGGTGGGCCTAAAGCCTCCATTTATTCTAAAATCCTTTCTTCCCAGGAGGTCGTGCAGATGAACAACTCCCTTCACCCTGTTGTGCTTGTCCACAATGACGAGGTGTGTTATGGCATTAAGCTCCATAAGCCCCAGGGCTTCTGCCGCAGTCTGGCTTTCATCAATGGTCTTGGGGGAGGGAGACATGATGTCTTCAATTTTCATCCCATGGATATTCTTGTGGCGCAGGAGGGCCCTTCTCAAATCCCCGTCACTGACAATGCCTGCAAGTTTTCGGTCTTTTCCAATGATTAGTGTGGCCCCGACCTTTTTGGCATCAATTTCCTCTATCACCTGCTGAACCTTTGATCCGAGAGGAACCATGGGAATCCGGTCATTTGTGAGCATGATCTCCCTGACCTTGACAGCAAGACGCTCTCCAAGGCTACCTCCAGGATGAAATCTCTTGAAATCATCCTGGTTAAAGTGACGCCGATTGATGAGAACCACGGCAAGCGCATCACCCATGGCCAGAGCAGCAGTGGTGCTGGCCGTTGGGGCCATCCCCATTGGGCAGGCCTCTCTTTCCACGCCCACATCGATAACCAGATCGCAGGCTTCTGCCATGGGCGAGTCCATGCCGCCCGTAAAGCCTATAATCTTTGCCCCTATTTTCTTGAGCATGGGCAATATATTGTTGATCTCGGTAGTCTGTCCGCTATTGGAAATTGCCACAACGACATCATCACTGGTAACCATGCCAAGGTCACCATGAATGGCCTCTGCAGGGTGGAGAAACTGGGAAGGGGTACCTGTGCTATTGAGGGTGGCGGCAATTTTTCTGGCGACGAGGCCGGATTTTCCCATTCCCGCCAGTATGACCCTTCCCTTGGCCTTCATGATAGTTTCAATGGCCTTTTCAAATTCAGGGCCCACACGGTCCACCAGGCTCAGGATACCCTGCGCCTCTATTTTGAGAACCTCTTTGGCTTGTTTAATAACCATCTGAATGAACTTATCTCCGCTTTGCTTCGTCCTGTTGTCGCCGGCATTTTTGTTTCTCTATCCTTCGTTCCCCGGCACCATCTTTACTTGGTTTTTCTAATTGTGCGATTATATGGCAATTATTCAATATTCAGGGGAAAAATAAAAGGCTTACGCCTAAATTCCGTAACATCTCAATAAGTACGGGCATTGCGACGGCTTCCCCCTTTTGCAAAGGGGGATTGAGGGGGATTTTCTAATACAGCCCGGGTTTATTGAGAACTTACTAAATTCCTTATTCGGAGTTTACCTCCCGAGTTATTGAGAAGATACATTATATGTAACTTACTGGAATTTACCATCTCGTAGGATTGATTAAGTGGCCCTAATCCGATGGGCTTCGCTAAATCATTCTATCGCCCTGACAGGATAAGAGACACAAAATACACTAAATTTTTATTTACCATTTTACATGATAGTTCTCAAGATATTAGTTGTATATAAATTTGTATGGACTTATTGTTTATTTTTAACTATAAA
>JAIWDV010000033.1:0-10060 GCA_048632525.1 Bacteroidales bacterium
GTTTGTTACTGGCCATTCCTGATAATTTTCCTAAAATGGTCATATCAATGGACGAAATGGCAGGCGGCAGCTATCAGGGCATCCAGCATTTGCACATCGAAGATTTCCTCATATCTATTACGGAAACCACACTGCAATAACGGAAACCATTGTTTGAGACCCCCAAAGTTGCCACAAGTTTCCCTTGCATTTTTTGAGTTTTTGCTGGTAAATAAAGTTGATTTGCCTGTGACGAAAGGAAAAACGTGTGCCTGAAAAGGAATACTTGATTAGATTGGGTGAGAGAGCAAGGAAGCGCCACTATCATAAGACAGAGAAGGGTAAGCTGGTGAAATTTATGGCTCAATTAGAAGTAGAGGCAAATAAAGGTATATGGAAGCCTGTGGTTCGCTATGATTGTTCACATAACTTTTCACATAGAGATATATATAAAATTGATGGAGGTAAAAAAAAGGAAGAAGTATATTTGACCTACGCAGATGCATTGGATTTTGCGGATAAAGATATTAACCAGAATTGGGACGAGTATAAAAACAGATTTCTTAGAGGAGAATGGCCATGAATATATTTGAGATGAAGAACGCGGAATTGGTCACCGAATTTGACCGTTTTATTCGTGAGCATCCAGAGTTTTCCGACAAAATTCCCAATGGTGCCTTAGTAGTAATGCTTGTAGAAGGAGATGAGGGATTTAACAAGTGGAACATAGAAGGGGCAAAAAAACAGGTAGAGAAAGGGCAACCTATAGTATATATAAAGGTTAAGAGACTGGAACCCATCCGTTCCAGAATCAAGGACATCGAACTACCCAAAGCTGTATATGCATGAAACATTATTTACTCCTATGAAGTGGAGAAGGACTTTTGGGACTGGGAAAGAGTTGAGACTCTTAGACAACATTATGGAGAGCTTAAATCCCAATGGATGTGAAAAGCTTTTTAGTCGAACTTCTTTCTGCCTTAGCTAAACTTGATTTTGTAAAGGATATCGATCTGAAAGCAGAAGGTTTAATTTAACGAAAATCATTGCTTTTGCATTAATCGAAGAACAGCGAAGAATATGGGGAATAGATAGGGATAATATCAGAGACTGGCATATTCATCCTTTGGACGAGCCAACAAAGCATGCAGGCATAGAACCTTTATCAGTATCTGAGATTATTGAAACATTGTCAAAAGTGTGGGAAGAATTAAGCAAGTAAGCTTTGTCTTACGTCAAAAAGCCGCATAGATTATAGTGGAACTCCCAGTCTGGTTTTCCCTTTGCGTTTCTTTGCGCTCCTGGCGGTGAAAAACCAGTAATTCATAGAGGTTTCCATTACTTCGATATTCGACATTCCTTGTTCGAAATTCTGCGGTTCACCCGATCCCTGATCCCCGACCCCTGCTTTTTGATCCCTGCTCTTCAATTGTGAAATTAATTACATAATTTCCTATGTAATTGTTACATATTTTACATAATAATATGGTCTATATTCCACAATCCCCTCCGAATTTATTTTCAGCCTTTTTTTATAATCCATATAACTTCCCGATACTCATATAAATATTTGAGCAAAAAATAATTCAGATATTTTATATTAATATTGGCACCTTTATTGCTTCCTTATTTAAACAAAAAACGAAAGAAGTTTGGTAACAATAATTTGCTTTTTTAGAAAGATTATGACAGGAAAAGTTTATAATTTAAATCCTGAATATCCAGTAAATCCTGTCAAAGAATTAAATAAGGTTTGGAGACGGGGCTGATTGGGCGGGGTGCTTTTAGGAGAAAAGAAAGGGGGTGGGACATAGGAATAATATTAAGTGCTTAGAACTCAGTTTTGTTGGTTTGTTGATTTTGCAATTTAACCCTTAACTGATAAAAAAGGAAAAAAGAAATGAAGGTTTTAATGTTTAGTTATTTTTTAATTTTAAAGAGAGAAAGGAGTTGAAAACATGAAAAAAGGATTAATATTCGGCTTGATGTTTTTAGTTGTCTTAGCGTTCAGTACTCCGGCCAAGGCGATAATCATTGTCAATGATTGGACTTTGGACTTAACGGGTGTCGATCCTAGCCTGGAGATAGTCGATGACATCTCACAGATCACGTTTCATGGTGTAGCGCATGTCGAGACCGTTGTTGACGCGGACGCCTCTGGTACTCCAACTCCAGGCGACATAGGTATTTATGATAGCCATCTTGTTGCTACCCAATTGATAGATACGGGTGGTAGCATCATTCCTTCGCAGTTAAACAATTGGGTCCATGCTCCCAATCCCTGGGAGATGACCTTCGACTTGAGCGAAGCTGCGCAGTACACAAATGTCTCTGGGACATCAATAAGCTATTCACATATTGCGCCAGGCACCTACGGTGGAGAAACTGCGGATGGAGTTCTGGACATTTATATTGACTGGAACACTAGTAGTGCTCAATTTAAAGTTGCTAATACCGGGACCGGTGATGGTTACACAGAAGTCCCTAGCAGTATGTTAATAGCCCAACTCTTGATTCAGACAGGACCGGCGGGCGTTTTCACGCCAACGACGTTTGATGGTGCTGTTGATGCCTCATTCACAGCAACATGGGTTAAGCCAGGCATCTTCCTCGACAGTTTGGGAAACTCTCTGCACCAGTCGCCTGAACTGATTATGATGGCCATTACAGACTCCAATTTCGACGGAGATCCGGGTAACCAAGGATATTTTTCTCACATGGAGCCCACAAACTGGGGCGCCTATTTTCCTACACGCTTAGCCGGTGGGGATGACTCTGGCAGTGATGGGTATGCTGACAACAGCACCGACATGGCCTTCTACGTATTGGAGGATGGCTCTGCCACGTTAGGTGTTATCCCTGAGCCCGCAACCATGCTTCTTCTTGGTAGTGGTCTTTTTGGACTCGGGTTCTTCGGCAGGAAGAGAACGAAAAAATAGAATTCGTTTAGCTGTTACGTGATGAGAAGGCCGAGCGGGCGGGGATATCTGCTCGGCCTTTTTTCATATGAGTCACACAAAGAGTCTAATATGAGTAAATTTTCAATAATAAGTAGAGATTGTTAATTAAGTGATTCTTACCTTTAACAATGGAGGTATGGTTATGATAACTGATCGTTTTCAAATTAAAAAGACAGCGCTCATTATTGTATTGCTTTCCCTTTTCAGCGTAAACAGTCTTTTTGCTAATAATGGTAGTATTATTATGGAGCCGGTTGATATTAACTTAGAACTTGTTAACCCCGCTCTGCCAATTGTTTCCGGTGTGAAACAGTTGACAATTTATGGCGCTGAATACCGTAACACAACGGACACAGATAACAGCGGTACGCTGTCGGAAGGTGATACCGCAAGAATTGACGGGGTTTTTGCAGTGACGAGTTTTGTAAGTAGTGGGGGAAGTATTATTATGCCACCCGGTTTTCTGAATTCCTGGGATTCGAATAATCCCTGGTGGGAGATGACAGGAACCTACGTGGCGCTCGAGGACATATTGTTACCAATTGAGGTGCCCAACACGATACCTTTTGTGGCCCAGACAGGCGTTGGAATACTGACTCTTTATGTTAGCACAGACATGGCAAATGGGGCTGCTACCGGCACAGGCCTTGGGTATGACGATGGAACCATGGTTGCCCGGTTTGTTGTATCATCTGGCGGTGGTGTTTACGAAATTCTCACGTCATTCGACGGCTCGCGCGATATGTATATGCTCAAGCAATTTGTTTTGCCAGGGTTTTTTGACCCGGAGATTACCGGAGTGAATTTCGATTGTAATCTTGATGCAGACCCGAATGATAACAACGTAGGGGGGGACGTTCCTGTTCCTACAGACTGGCAATACACTACTGCTACTACTGAGGTTAATTATCCATGGTCTTATTACGTCCTTACCGATGGCTCTATGCGATTTGGATATCTCTACCAGATTGCAGGAGAATGCCGGATGACAGGCGGGAATGCAACGGTGAGCCCTGCTATTGGTATAGATAATATAGAAACATGGACCTATGATTTTAACAGCCTTGACGAGGATTTCTGGATCACTACTGGAGGGCAGATTGGCGCTCCCTCGGGGGGTGACCCTCGTGGACACTGGACGCACGTCCAGCACGGCGGCGCCGAAGGGAACTTTGTCTTCCACTCCGGGACTTCATCCGCTCCTGACGGGACTGAGATCAGCACAATCGAGTGCGCTGATCCGGGCTGGTGTGTGCAGGCACGATGTGCACCCTTCAAGCAGATCTTCTGGACCGGCGTCGGTAACTTCGCCAAGCAGGGTTTTGATGGTGTATTCAGCGGCTGTAATGTTGTCGCTGACATACCAAGGAAAGGCGGAACGCTCCACTTTTACAGGGCTATGGTCGGAGACTTCGGAGAGAATAATAGACCGACGAGAGAAGTGCCGGGAAACTGCAATTGGTTATTACCAAACGGCCCTCCTGGACCGTTCGATGCCTCTAGTGCGGTATTTCTTGACAGTGTGATAGACCCACAATTTGGTGACAAGGGCGGCCAAATCTGTGATACATGTCCCGATTACTACCAGATCGAGATTCACTGCGATCAAGACCCTGCAAGTGCTGTCATCTACACGTTTTCCGGCTTTCTGGAAAGCGGTAACTATCAGATACATCCGGAAACGGGCACGCACTGTCCAGTTATTATCGAGTTGGTCCCTGAGCTTTTTGAGAGCACAAAAAACGTACCACCTGGCCTGAACAAGTAGTTCAAGTTGACCCTATTTCAAATATCCGAGGCGGCTTCCTCCAGGGAGCCGCTTTTTTTTTGTAAAGAAAGACTGATTTCATATTACGCTGTCAGCAACCCGTCGGCCCACGCCGAAGATAAAGTCACCGAAATACCGTTCAACCGCGTTTCCTCCGACAATGATACCTTGTCGCTCGATCTCGGAAACTAATTCCTTACCGCTGAACCTGTTCTCTGTTGGATGTTCCAAAAACGTCCGGTATGACCAACGGTTCAGTGCATGACTCGTTACTTCCTGGAAGAAGAAGCGCCCTCCAGGCTTGAGGACTCTACGAATTTCACATACCGCAGCTTGCCAGTCAGGTACGTGATGGAGTATCCAAGCGTCAAAGACCGCATCGAACGATTCATCTTCGGCCTCGATTGCGGTTACATCACCGACAGTCAGTATAAGACGGTCCGGCGCATAGTTAGAAAGTCGCTGACGCGCTTTATTGACCATATCTGGATCAATGTCAAACGAATAGACCTTTCGAGCGCCGAAGTGCCTGAAAATCAGTTCGGTGCCAATCCCTGGTCCACACCCTACTTCAAGAATACGCATGCCTTCCACACGCCCTCCGAGACGCTCCAAGAGCGGAGCCTCATACCATTGTTGTATCATGGCACGTATGGGATTGTTCATGGAAAACTTCTCAAGGCGGTTCATCTTCATAGCTTTTCCTCCGGTATTACTCAGGTTTGCGTGCCACCACCGCCGGTTCATAAGCTGAAGGGCAGAAGTAACCAAACAGGCCGTAAAACAACAGTCTTGGTTGACGAAAAAGCATCCGGCCTGCGGCAGGGTCTAACGCCCTGTCCATATTATGCCCGAGAGCCTTGTTGAATTCATCCAGAAAACGGTAGTTGGCAAAGGGTATCAAGGTATCCATGTAGGAGCGCCGATATGCTTGAAGTGGTTTTAACCCGGCTTTACTGCAGAGCTTTTTAAGACTATCCTGGGTGATAATGACGCGGTGAAAAGGTTGATGCAGGCGCATGATATGGGGCTCCAGGTTGCTCATCTCCACACCCCTGGCATCTGCTGTACCAATATAAAATAGTCCGCCTGGCTTCAGTATAGTGACGCAGTCTTGCACCAAGGAACAGGGGTCTGAGGCGTGTTCGATCACATCGTTTGCAACCACACAGTCAAATTGGACCTGGCCAGGCAGGCTGGCGAACTCAGGCACATAGGGATCATAGCCAGACACATCGGTATAACCCTTGTTTTTCAAAAATTGTATAAATATGCCATTGCCACACCCATAATCAAGGATCGAGTCGTTTTTTTTGAGCCCGGCGTGCTTTAATCGTTTGAGCAGGTTAAGCAAGGTACATCGAGCAAAAATGTCTATACGGCGTTTGTTCAAAGGATAGTCTGAGTAGATGCTATGAAAATCCACAGGGTCGATGTTGTGGATTGTGTTGCATTTAGGGCACTTCCAGAGACGATAGAGAGTTTTTCTAAAACGCTCAGTGTTACCGCGCACTGTGCCTAAATCGCAGGCGTGCACGGTATGGGGCTGGTAACCACAAATCCGGCATGTGCAGGGTAACATCCCGGGCTGGTTGGTGCTTTTGGAATCCAAGGAACGGTTTTTGGCGCCCAGCAAATGGTCAGCCACGCGTAAAGCGTTTGCCGCAATAGTCAAGCCAGGGTTGGTTCCTCCACTGGATGGAAAAAAAGAACTGTCTACCACATACAGGTTAGATAGTCCGTGCGCTCGATTATTGGCATCAAGTACGCTATCTTCAGGATCCGAACCGAAACGACAAGTGCCACAGTCATGCGCAGCCCTTTCATTGTTTTCTGCTTGTTTGATGAGTATAAAGTGATACGGTTTAAAAATCTTCCGAAGTTGTCGGCGAAATGCTTTGATCCTCTTGCGATCATGCTCGTGGATTTCATACTTTAAGATGAGCCCGCGCCTGCCAAGGTTATCAGTCTGGTCTGAGAGTGTTACTAAGTTGTCCCTATATGGCAGGTCTTCCACAATAGCGGCAAGCATGATGCTGCGTGATAAAAGTTGCGCCAGGAAATATCTGACAATTGGTTTAACCAACCTGAAAAGCAAAGCGGTCCGGGGTAGTCGTCCCTCGCGCAACTCATGTTCTATGCCCTCCACGAGGACTGACGCAGGAGGCAATGTGCCAAACGACTGAACAGTCCCGAATTTTTGTTTTCCGTCCATATAGAAGTCGTTAAAAGCAAGTTCCTTGAAATTGACAGGATTTTTTTCGCGTGTCTTTGGTAAGATCGCGTAAAGGTCAACATAGTGGCGCATCAAATTTCTGCCAACCAGGCCTGAATCGTTCGTTAAGCCATTTGGCCATGCCGGGGAAGCGGAATTCAATAATAGTCTTGGTGTTTCCAACACACCGGCAGCAAGCACTACAACGGCCGCTCGCAGCGTTAACTGGCGTCCACGCCAAGAACAGATTACCCCTGTGACTTCACTGCGCGTGGCCTCGAGTTTCAGGACTTCACATTCATCAAGTAACCGGGCTCCGAATTTCGAAAGCGCCGGCTCGAGACAAATCCGGGCACTGTCATTTTTGCAATCCTTATCACAGAGGTATCCTTGACAGCACTCACAACCTGATACATATTCACACGCAATGGGCGAGCGGTATGGATGAAGTCCCTTGCCGGACAGAAAGTCATACAATTCCTCTGAGGCAGGACTTAGCGGTGACGGTGGAAGAAGGTGATCAAATGATTCATTGCCTCGGAGCGGATCAGCGGTACCACGAACTCGAAACAGACGTTCCGCAGCCTCATAGTAGGGGTGTAGCTCCTCATAGGTAATCGGCCAGCTCTCGGGCAACGTTGCTTCGCCTGCTTGCGGATAATTGCGCCTTGGGGTAAAATCAGACGGGAAAAACCGTTCCAGGGCCATACCATATAAGGCCGTGGACCCCCCTGTTCCCTGACCGGTAAACGGAATAAAGCGGCGGGTGTGATCGATGGACGTATCTTTGATTTCGTCAGTCGATCGCCCAGCACGAGCCAGAATCTCGCGATGCTTGGGCTGGGGGACTTCCGGATGAGGAAAGAAGCTCTCTGCAAACTCGCCCCGCAATGCCAGCTTGCCGTTCAAGTGTGACATCCCCCTCTCGCAGAACAAGACCCTTTTACCTGCTTTGGCTAACGCGTATCCAATGCTCGCACCACCCATCCCTGTACCAACGACAATGACATCCCACTTACATCGTTCAGGATCGGCAGTACGAAGCATATTTTTCCTCATTAGGATTCCCCGTCCAATCAAGATGACAATCTATACCAAGCATTTTTAATTATAAACATTCCACTATTTATTTGTCCTTGTCAAGACCTTTAAAATGTCCTCACATGACTCTATAACCGCGTTTTCCATTACGAGCGCCCTCTGCCAAGTTTCCTTTTTTTTCGTGTTTATCACCTTACCCTCTTTCTTTTATTCTGATTGATGATATAATTAATTAAAAAACAGCATTCAAAATTTGAAAAGTTCAAAAAGGTCTGATGAAAAAGCATAGTAATAAAACAACTATTCTCTGTATTCCTTACACCCATGCTATTTCACACATAAGCCGTCCACTTCTTGTAGCAAAGGAACTCAGAGAGAGGGGGTATGAGGTGCTTTTTGCCGGTGAGAGCCCCAAAATAACCTATATCCGGCAGGAGGGTTTCGACGTCCTTCCACTTTATGAGCCTGATCCTGATATGCTTTTTGACAACATTCGTAAAGGGAAACTCAAGTTTGTGAGCGATAAAGAGATTAAGCGAATGATTGAGGCGGACCTTTCTTTATACGACAAAGTAAAACCCGATATTGTACTTACCGATGGGAGATTCACAGCTCCTATATCAACGCACATCGCAGGACTCAAACATGCAGCAATAGTAAACGTTTCATCTACTGAGTACAGGACGCTTCCCCACATTCCCCTCTTTGAATGGATACCTGACACGCTCATAGGGAGAGATACAGGGCTAATGAAGCTGATAGACTTACTAAATCTCAGGCTTGAGATGTTTGTCCTTGACAATGTTATGAACACCTTTAAAAAACTGAGTAAAAAATACAACCTCAAGAAAAGAGTCACTGCAACCAATTGTCTCACCGGAAAGGATATTACCCTTCTCGCAGATATCCCTGAGTACTTTCCAACAAGGAACTTACCAGAAGACTACCATTACATCGGCCCCCTTACATTGAAAAGCAGCATTCCGCCACCTTCCTGGTGGCCCCCGAAAAGGAATGGCAATCCTCTGGTGTACGTAACAATGGGGACCACAGGCATTGGTGTTTTTTTTCACAAGGTGCATAAACTTATTAAAGAATCCGAGCTGATTGCCATAATTACAACAGGAGCACAGGTTGGTGAGATGGAAACCCTGGATGGGAAGATTTATGTTGAGCCGTTTATTGATGGTGATTTAGTGATAGAGGAATGCGATCTCGTCATTTGTCACGGAGGAAACGGCACCATTTATCAGGCACTATATCACGGCAAACCTGTCATCGGCATACCAACGCACGTTGAACAAGGCTATAATATGCGGCGAGTTGAGGCATTAGGGGTTGGCAAGTCATTGGTTTGGAAGAAATTCTACGGAAATCCTAAAGTTCTTTTGGATGTGATTGATGCAGTACTGGGAAATCCTTCTTTTGCTGAAAAGGCCCGGCAGATGCAGGCTATCTTAAAAAACTACCAGGGAGAAAAAATCGGAGCGGACCTCATTGAGGGTTACATTGCCAGGCAGACATAATAATTTCGGGCGATTCAACTTCAACTGGGTCGCCCCGGTTTTTTGTGGCGGTCATGATCGGTCATGAACACATTCCATGAATGCAGCCAGACGATTATTCATGTGTACGTTGGCTTGTCCGTCAAAGGAAAGTGAGAGCACAGGCACCTGCTTTCCATACACTTCATGCAGCATTGGCTCCACTGCCGTGCTGATGCTGCACCCAAATGGATGAACATTGACAATTCCGGCAATGTCTCCACGGTTCATGTTCCAGAAGGCCTGATAGAATTCCAGAAGCATCACCGGATCAAGTTGCTGGTTCATATAATGGCTACAGTCTTTGAGACTGTCCACCGGATTTGGTTCGATCTGATCGGGAATATGCGGAGCAAAAGCAGCCCTGATCTTGTGGATGTCTCGGAGAAGAAATCGGGTCAACACAAATTCTCTGAGCGCTTTGGAACGTTGCTCAAGCTTCCACAGTGTGCGGTAGCGCCGTCTGCCCGCTAACTCCACGTAGTCCGCAAAAAGAGGCGTCCGGATGGCTTCGCCACCTAATGTCTCAATTTTGCGATGGATATCGTCATTA
>JAIWDV010000034.1:0-10037 GCA_048632525.1 Bacteroidales bacterium
AACTTTGAAAAGATACTTGGACGAGTTGCAGAATTGTTGGACTTAAAACCTGAGCAGGTATTGGCCGTCGGGAAATATAAAAAGACGGTTGCGGCTCGCAGTTTGCTCTGTTTCTGAAGATTTCGCAACCCGCAGTCAGTTTAGCGGTTAAACGCGGAGAGCAATTGGTTATACGCTGTAATTACTCGTTAAAAGCTTAACAGTAACTTATAAACTAATGTACGTCCCTAAAGTCCATACTCTTCAACGATCCTGTCCATCCGCTGAGTCTCAAAACCGCACTGCCACAAGCTTGTAAGCCCTACTTACTGTTTTCTTGCTTTTTTGTTGCAATACGGGAGAGGTGCGTATATACTTAGCTTACAAAACTTATGACTGTCGAGTATAAAAGAACCAGTTTTTCGCTTATACTATCCATGTATTGTGGCATACACCCATTATACCACTTCGGTCCCACCGTTGGGTACAATGGGGGGGGTTGTATTTTTCTCCATTGTGTTTCTCCAGGAATCCCTAATCAAATGGTAGGTCAATTCTGATGAGCGCTATAGGTTTTTGAGGAAATGCTGTGCGGTTTTCTGCTGAACTGAAAAAGCTCGTTCTTTTTGCCATAACAGGCTTGGCCCTGCTGGGATCCGCGCCGATATGCCCGGCGCAACAGGAAGAATCAAGGCCAAAGCGGGTTTTGGTACTTTATACTTACGAACACGGCTCGCCATGGGAAACGGTCATAGATGATAGCCTGCGCACCACACTTAAGTCAAAATCCACCGCACCCATCGAATTACATGTCGAACACACGGATCGGGTGGCTCACCCGAATGACGTAATACAAGAGAAACTTGTCGATTTGTACCGGCGCAAGTATTCATACCCGAAAATGGACGTCATTATCGGGTATGGTGATGAAGCCGCTGACATTTTGCTCAAATACGGCGATGAATTGTTCCCGGAGATTCCGATCATTCTTGTAACTGTCGAACAAAAAACCGTGCAGCGAGATTTGTTGAAACCCAACATGACTTCTCTGTTATGGGGGATAGATATAGAAGGCACGGTAGGGCTCATTCAAGAGATACTGCCTGAAATCCGGCGTCTATTTGTCATTTCGGGTTCCGCGGTAACCGACCGAGCATTGATCAAACTGACTCGTGAAGCATTGGCTGGATATAAGAGCGGGTTAGAAATCCATTACCTGACTGACATTACCGAAGCGGATCTTCTCGAAAAAGTCACACAATTACCGAAACACTCAGTTCTCTTTTATTTGGCATTCGGCCGGGATGCCGATGGTAAAACTTTTGTTCCTCACGAGGTAATGGCCACTGTTTCCGAAAGAGCCAACGCACCCATGTTCGGCCTTATTGATACTTATCTTGGGCATGGGATAGTGGGCGGCCTTTTGCTTAGCGCCGAGCTTCAGGGGCAAAGATGTGCCGATATTGCATTACGCATCCTTGACGGCCAATCCCCGAAAGACATCCTTCCCGTGCGAATGCTCAACGTTCCCAAATTTGACTGGCGTCAGTTGAAACGTTGGGGTATCAGCGAAGACCGGTTGCCGTCCGGCAGTGTCGTCCAGTATAAAGAGTGGTCACTCTGGGAGGAACGCAAACAAAAAATTATTGCTGGAATCGCAGTAATCATCTTCCAAGCCTTGATCATAGCGAGTCTTTTCATACAGCGGGCCAGGCGCAACCGGTCTGTTGAGGCATTAACGTATGAAAAAACGCGTCTTGCGGAAGCGCAGCGGATTGCCCATCTCGGCAATTGGGAGTGGAACATTGTCTTCAACAAGCTGAGCTGGTCGGGTGAGGTCTACCGGATTTTCGGCATCGAGCCCCATGAGTTTGGGTCCACCTACGAAGATTTTCTGGACGTGGTTCATCCCGATGACCGAAAGGCCGTGGAGCATGCCGTTCACAAGGCCTTGGCTGATCCCAATGTGCGTTACAAGATCGAACACCGGATAGTGCGGCCGGATGCCTCAGAGCGCATCGTTCACGAGATGGGTGAAGTCACTTTTGATGATGGCGGCAGACCGATTTTGATGATTGGTACGGTGCTGGACATCACCGAGCGGAAAAGGATGACAGCTCAGTTGGAGGAACGGCTCAAGGAGATCGAGAAGCTAAGGCATCAACTCCAGGAGGAAAGCACGTTTCTTCAGAAAGAAATCAAGCTGGAACATAATTTCGAAGGCATCATCGGAAACAGCAACGCCCTCAAGGCTTTGTTTCTCCAGGTGGAACAGGTGGCCCGTACCAATTCGGGTGTGTTGATTCTCGGTGAAACCGGCACGGGTAAAGAACTTATTGCCCGGTCCATCCATAGCACCAGCCTGCGCAAACATCGTCCCCTGATAAAAGTCAACTGCGCAGATCTGCCTCCGAATCTCATCGAAAACGAGCTATTCGGCCATGAGAAAGGGTCCTTTACCGGTGCTATTAAAAGGCATAAGGGGCGCTTCGAAGCAGCCCATGGCACCACCTTGTTTCTGGACGAGATTGGCGAGCTGCCGCTGGAATTACAAACCAAGCTGCTCAGGGTCTTAGAGTCCGGTGAGTTTGAACGGGTGGGCAGTTCCAGGACGTTCAAAGCGGATGTGCGCATCATAGCCGCAACCAACCGTGATCTCGAAGCAGAGATAGAAAAAGGGCGGTTTCGTGAAGATCTCTGGTACCGGCTCAGCGTATTTCCCATTACAGTGCCCCCCCTGAGGCAGCGAAAAGAGGATATCCCTTTATTGGTAAGCTTCTTTCTCAAGCGATTCAATAAAGAAATGGGCAAGACCATCACCTCCGTGCCAAAGGCCATTATGGATAGTCTAATGGCATACCACTGGCCCGGCAATGTCAGGGAATTGAAGAACGTCATCGAACGGGCCGTCATCACCACCCACGGAACAACATTGAAGCTGATGAGCAAATTCAAATTGGAGAAAGAAAAGGCAGGCCCGAAACCCCAGGGCAAGGGACTCGCAGATATAGAATATCAGTTTATACTTGAAACCCTTGAGAAAACCAGGTGGAAAATCGAAGGGCCTGATGGCGCCGCCCAGATCCTTGAGCTAAAGCCCAGCACGCTACGTTATCGGATGAAAAAGCTGGGCATCCAACGACCTTGATGCCGCCCTTGCATTCACTCCACCAGAAGCAAATTCCCCGCAGCATCCCACCATTATTTGCGGAACCCACTAATAGTGGAGGGTATTCCAGGTATTACCACCCCCCGAGCCACCTCAAATAAATCTTGTCCTTTCAATATATTAAAGAAATTTATAGGGCACAAACCCAAGTCGGCATCAAAATTGCTTATATTAAATGTCAAGGAGTTGAAAAAAAGAGACCTAAACGGTTTGCAACTCAACCATATCACCCACGGGGAGGGCTTGAAGTGATAGAAAATGCGGAGCGCCTTTCCTTATCTTTTGGGCTGAAGAGCAGAGTCCAGATCAACTTGAAAGGAGGTGATGGTGATAGAGGTGATGGTGATAGAAGTAGCGCAGCGAATTAAAATGAAGAATAAAGATACAAGAGATTAAAGTATATCATCTTAGGGTCGGTCGTTTTTGTTTGTTTAAACAATTGAGAATCAAATAACAGAAAGGAGAAAATATTATGCGTACTATTATCAAATCCCTGTTGTGCTTAGCTCTATTGATGGCCTTGATTGGCACGGCCAATGCTGAGGGTCCACCCACTAACCTTATCGGTAGCTGGCAATGCAATGTGGATAATGACGTCGTCTTTTTGGTAAACTTCAACCATGATGGCACCCTCACCGCCAGCGATTCGGACACCGCCACCAGCGATTTTTACGGCACCTGGAAAAGGACGGGGCTCAAGACCTTCGAGTCGAAGGACTTTGCTTTTATTATCGCCATTCCAGGGTGTATTCAGGAGACCGACACAAGCATGACGATGTCGGATAACGACAACTTTGAAGCCGAGGCCACCACAATCTCAGATTGCAACGGGACAGAGGAGGTCTCATTCACCTGTACAAGGACCAAGTTTTAGTTTGCCCACTTCGTCTCCATTTCGTCAGCTCCGAAATGACGAAAAGCTGATTTTCTTAGAGTCAGACCCCTCAAGAAAGGGGCAAAAAGGGGACGGTTCTCTTTTTTTGAAATCTCAACGATCCATTTTGATGAGAGCCGCGGTTAAAGCACAGCGGGCAATGGATAAAGTGGTCTATGGATGGCAACGCCGCGACTCAACCCGTTGCAGGCGGCAGCATAACGCCCGCGGAGGATAAGAAGTCCCAACAACGTGTCGTGGTGAAACGGGGCAGAGGCTTCCCTGCCCCGTTCATACCATCTGATATCCAGCGCCGTAATGGAGTTGATCGACTTGAAACGCTTTTTGCTGTTAAGGAAGTTTACATTTCGCTCTTCGTAGTCGTACAATATGGTCATGAGCGACCAGGCTGGCCGTCCTGTTCGAGGATTCGCCCGACAAGCGGCCCTGCCAGGATCGGTCATTCTGACCAGCGGATGGAAGGGCTACGATACTCTCTCACTGCGGCTACACCCGAAAGAAAACCGTGCTTTCTGACTCTGGTGACCCAGCACATGTTGCCTTGCCTGCTGTCCATTATGTGTGGCTTCCCTAAAGGGGGGTCTGTCCCTATCATTCCTAATTATTTTACTATTTTTTATCATTTCTGGACAGATGAGGTTAAGATAATGGTAAGGCTGAACAAAAACAAATCGTTAACTTTCATGACCGTTATGCTGGTAATGGTCATGATGTCGGTCTTTTTTTCAATTACTACAGAGGCAGCAATTCTCAATTGTTCTTCACGCACGACCCTTGAAGAGCTGTTCGACTGTATCAAAGCCCAGATGCGCCTCAGAGACGATGGCTATACTGCCCCCACCGCCCAGCAACTGGCAGACCTGCGTACCGTGATGGGACAGATGCTGGACGGCCAGGCCACCGTTACCTTGCCCTCCAGCATTTCCGGCATCATGGAGTTTCAAAGATTTATTGATTCCGACAACGGCGAAACATATTCCGTACTCATGGAGGTGGAAGATGCTGACAACGATGGGATGATTGACCGGGGATTCGGGACTTTCATCGTATACAACGAGGCGGATAATGAGTTAAATATCGCTTCTCCTCACCCTGCCTATGACCTTAACACCGGGTATGAAAGCATCAGGATATTCAAATATACGTCTTCACGAAGTTTCTCCATGGCAGGTACCCACCGCTATGCCAGCAACACCACCAGTCCCTGCCAGTCGAGCTACAAGATATCCGATGCCGCCCACAATGACGACTGCATGTTCTTTGGCGCCACCCAGGAGTTGGTGGACTATTACAGCAGCACTGTATGGTACCAAATCCAATATCACGGGATGGGCACCGACTCCTGTGGAAATACCGATGTCTTTATATCCCACGGAGAGTACCTGCTTACACCGCCCCAGGGAGACATCGTTTACACCTTTAAAGACAACGTGCTGGCATATAATCCCGTCTGGAATGTGGAGGTAGATGGCGAAAGCAGTTGTTATTTGGACGGCGGCAGCAACACATCGGGAAGACTGATAAACGGTGTCCCTGCCGGCCAGGTATGTGATACCGCTGTATCGAACTACGGTGAAACCTTCATTCATATCGAACAGAAAATAGACTGCCGTATCGCTTCCGACTGGATAGATGCTGTAAACGACACCTTTGGATCGGGTGTTGCCCCGGATTCTCCGAGTGATTTAATCGCTTCTGCCTATGCATGTGATCAGATGGATTCCTCCTGGCAGGATAACTCTGACAATGAAACCCAGTTCCGCATCGAAAGAAGCAGCAATGGCAGTGATTATACCGAGATAGATTCAGTAGGAGCAGATATTACCTCATACAGTGACACCACAGTGGCAGAAAATACAACTTATTGGTACCGGGTAAGAGCTTACAATTCCTATGGATATTCTGCCTATTCCAATGCAGACAGTGATACAACCCCTGTATGTCCCCCCATACCTCCTGCCGCACCTGATAGCCTGAAGGCTAAATCACTAAAATATTCAGTGGATTTAACCTGGACAGATAATTCTAATAATGAAGACGGATTCAAAATTTATAGAGGTAACAGCCCTTCAATACTTAACTTGACAGACACTGTTGGACCCAACTCAACTTCCTGCGAGGATACAGGGCTAACTCGCAAAACCGTCTACTATTATCAAGTGTGCGCCTACAATGCTGAGGGTGAAGGTTGTTCTGCAATAATAGCAACAAAGACGAAATAGAGTAAAAAGGGGACTGTTCTCTATGCCCCTTTCCCATTCGGATGCATCTCCCGGCTTACAGAGGAGGGCCTGGGGCAAGTCTGCTCTTGACTAACCCTTTAAGGTATGGTCAAAATTTGAAGTTAGGAGTCAAATGCATAGGCATTTAATTTAATTCAAAATAATTAAAGGGGGGTTGATAAATGAAAAAGTACTTTCTTATAGCGCTTTTCTCCATCTTTTTATGTCCATTTTCTATCTATGCTCTGGACAGTTCAGAGAATATCAATGTTTACATGTTTCCACACGAACTGACGTCGGATGACAATCTCCAGGATGGGTCCTCTGGTGAACCGTTCAAGCTTGCAGACAATACCTTGTTGATCTGGGTCGACCTGCATCCAGAAGCGAAATTTGCGCATCCCACTGTCTATATTCTGATCTCCAGTGATGGCACACGAGTTAAACATGGAATGTGGTGGCCTGTTCTTAATGGAAAGCAGATCCTTTACGGTAGTAGAAATAAACTGGTTATGATTTCGCCTTTCGAGGTATCTTCATTTACCGGATTTATTAATGTGTATGCCTTTCCACATGAGCTAACACCTGAAGATAAGCTTGTTGATGGACCGGATGGTGTTCCTTTCAAAATCACAGGCAATACCTTGTTCATCTGGGTAGACCTGCATCCCGATATGAGATTCACGCATCCGACTGAGTATATCTTGATAGCTCCGGAAGCGATAAATGTATATAAAGGTGGTTGGTGGCCTGTTCTTAATGGCAAACGCATTCTCTATGGCAGCCGAAACAAGGTAGGTGCGATCTTTCCCTTCGAATTGTAGTAATGCATCATTATCTTTTCCTTTAGATAACCAAGGGGCGGGGAGGCTCTCCGCCTTTTCGCCCCGCTGATTAGAAAAGGAGACAGCAGATGAAAAAGCTCTTGACACTGATTACGATAATCCTGACGCTGACGACAGCGCCCCTGTTTTATTCTGTGGCCGCCGAGGCTGACGAGCGGGCCGAGACAAAGGTAAAGACAGTAAAATTCCCGGCGGAAATGATCATTACAGATACGTTAGACCATGGGGAATCATGGCAAGATGAAAGAGGCTATACACAGATCAGGGGGCTGGTCCTCGAAGAAGTAGTTGAAGCAGAGAGCAAGTTTTTGGGTGGAGCCGTCCTTGTGGTGTCTATCAACGCCGACCTGGACCCGAGCGGCACCGGCTTCGACTGGGGATCGGATCCGCCGCTGATATTCACTGTGGACAACGGCCCGGGTTTCCAGGGAACCTGGGAGGGCAGATTCGTCGGGACGTTCGTGGAAAATCAGCCCTTTAACTTCGAGACCGTCTGTTTCGGTACCGGTGACTTTGAGGGGCTGATAGCTGTAATGATAGGAACCCGTGAAGTGCCGGGTGACTTGGCAACCATTGACGTGTACATCACCGATCCTGATAAAAACGATTGATAGATAGTCGGGCATCGGTATCGTAGCGGCAGAAACGCCGATTACTGATGCCCCCCGCACAAATCTCGTACGAAGTAGGGGCGCAAGCTCCCGATCTACTTGGACGTTGCTATAGCTGAAACTCTCTACAATTTCTCAAAAGCCAGAGAATATTTCCTTGACTTTCTGAGAGACGATCTTCATAGTTTTAAGAGGTGTATCACCTCGTATTGACGAGGGGATGAGTGTCTGCTGTCAGTGTATCATACGAGAAGAGAGGAAAAGAGAACCTATGAGTTTACTGTTAGAAATTCCGGATCATGTCGCCCATGCCATTCGATTGCCGGCAACAGAACAACGCCAGCAAATCATGACAGAATTGGCGGTAGCCTTGTATGGCCGAGGAATTCTTTCGTTCGGCAAGGCACGAGAACTCACGTCGTTAAATCGGGTAGAGTTTGGCTTGTTGCTTGGACATCGTGGCATACCACGGCATTATACAGAACAGGATTTGGAGGATGATATTGCCTATGCCCGTGGTTAGTAATACCTCCCCCATTTGGAACCTCGCGAGTCTTGAACGATTTGACCTGTTACACGACCAATTTCCTGATGTGCGTATCCCGCAAGACGTCTTGAATGAATTGCAGGTTGGGTATGAGTATCCTGAAATGGCGCGAATTCAGCAGGCAATAGATGCCCGGTGGCTCACCGTTGAATCCATCACCAATTCGCATGTCCAACAATCGCTGATGCTGGATATTGATCGTGGCGAAGCCGCGGCCATTGCCCTGGCCCTTGAATTAGGGATAACACGCATTGTCATGGATGAAGCGGACGGACGCGCTACCGCAAAAGCGATGGGATTACAGCCTATAGGTGTCTTGGGCATTCTGCTTCGCGCAAAACACGAAGGGAAGATTCTCTCCTTGTCGGATGAGATGTCTCGACTAAGGCATGACGCCGGATTCTTTATTGCCGAATCGCTTTTTCAAAGATTACGAAGAGAAGCAGGAGAAACTCCATAAAAATAGTCTTCATAAGGTTGCATCGCTAATAAACGCGTTTTTTTATGCAACCTCTAATTTGGCCTAAAAATAGCGTAGCTACTTTTGCGCCACTTAGTAGGAGTCAAGCCGGTTGCCGATCGTATACCGTGTACTCTTTCCCCTTCCGATTTTGACCAGATAGTTGTCGGCAACGAGCTCGCGCAATCTAACCTTTATCGTATTCCTGTTGGCATCTGTAATTGCCTGAACATCAGATATCGTTGCTTGGCCATGTTCTTTGATGATCTCCAATATTTGGTTCGAAAGCGCTGGGAGCTTTATCCTCTTATGTTCTATCGCAATTTTTTGAACCAAATTATCCTTTTGCTTTCTCAGGCAGTTAAGAAAAAAGGAAAGCCAATTTCCTAGACAGGAATCATCAGTATCAAGTGTGCGCTGAGCCTTTCTTAATGCCAGGTAGTAGTTATCCTTGTTCTGTTCGATAATGCTTTCCAGCGAGCTATAGGGAACATATGAATACCCGTTCTGTAACAAAAGCAGCGTCGTCAATATCCTGGAAAGTCTGCCGTTGCCATCTTGAAAAGGATGGATCGCCAAAAAATGGACAACGAAGACAGCTATGATCAATAGCGGGTGCAGTTCTTTTGCTTCCAGATTATGATTAGTCCATTGTAGCAACGCCTCCATTTTCATAGGTGTTTCAAATGGAGAAGCCGTTTCAAAAATGATCCCTAAGCTTTTTCCGTTGTGATCAAATGCTTCCACATGGTTCGGGAGCTTCTTATATCCGCCCCGGTGGCGGACATCCCTTGAACTGTATTTCAGCAAAATACTGTGCAACTGCTTGATATGATTTTCTGTAACCAGTATCTCTTGAAAAGACTCAAATACCAGATTCATCGCTTCGGCATATCCAGCCACCTCTTCTTCATCGCGTGATCGGAAAGACATAGTATCAAGTCCGGAAAAAATCTGTTCCACTTCCCGATCCGTCAACTTGACGCCTTCGATCCGGGTTGACGAGCCCACCGATTCGATCGCTGCAATTTTCTTTAACGCGTTCAGCCGATCAGGAGCCAAGTTGCTCAGCGCCCTCCATTCTCCTCTGAATTCATCGACCGCGGCAACCAAGCGCAGAATATCTTTTGTAATATTTATAACGGGTTCCTTCATAAGCTTACCTCAAACCTCAAATACCCATAAATATACCCGAATATACCCATAAATCGACCTGATGTCAATCGCCCCGACTGTGACCACGAAGCTTCCAAAATGGCCAACTTGGCCTAAAAGTAGCGTAGCTACTGGCCGGGCAATGGTAAGTCTG
>JAIWDV010000035.1:0-9828 GCA_048632525.1 Bacteroidales bacterium
TGGCCTCCATGATGTACGACTTAGATGAAAAAAAGGGGAAGCTGGACAAACTCGAAAGAGAGTGCCAGGACCTGGAAACAGACTTGATATCTCGCGCCGCAACACTTTCAAGGAAGAGGCAAAAGGCGGCCGGAGGATTGGGAAAGGCAGTGGAGAAGGAGCTTAAGGATCTTCACATGGCCGAGACTAAATTCAAGGTGAAGTTTGACGAGGGTTATGGTGAGCAAAGAGAATTGCAGGATGTCAAAGTTGAGGAAGTGAAGTTGGATGGTCTTGACCAGGTGGAGTTCATGATTTCCCCCAATATTGGGGAGGACTTGAGGCCGCTTGCAAGAATTGCTTCCGGGGGGGAACTTTCCAGGATCATGCTTGCACTCAAGACTATCCTTGCAAGAACTGCTTCTGTAGAAACAGTGATTTTTGACGAAGTTGATTCAGGAATTAGTGGTGCCACAGCAGAGGTTATTGGAGAAAAGCTTTCATCCCTGGCAGCATATCACCAAATATTGTGTATTACCCACCTGCCTCAGATCGCAAGCCAGGGGCAAAATCATTTTTTGGTCAGTAAGGAGGTTTTTAACGGACGAACCCAGACCATCATTTCAGGATTAGAACCCGAAGAAAGGGTCCAGGAAATTGCCCGCCTTTTGGGAGGAAGGGAAATAACCCCGCGTGCGGTGGCCCATGCGAGGGAAATGTTGGGGGATTGACTATTTTCGATTGACTATTGACTATTATTTTTGGAAACTGACATATTGTCTCTGGCCGTTTTTCTGGACGATATGAAAATTGATGTTAATTCACCGGCCTCTCTAAGCAAAGGGAGAACTCGTTCTTTTCCTAATAAACGCTCATCAATAATAAATTCCAGCCAGAAATAGGTCTCATCCGCTTCTTCTATGACAATACTCAGTTTTGAGATGAAACTCCCTTTTGATTGTGCCACACAAACAGCTCGATAGTTCGAAGCTACTGATGTTGAACACCTGATCAACTGCCCTTTGATATGATTTCCCAAATAAGTTTTCGGTAAAGCCATACTCAGTTTAACACAACGGTGCGCAAATTCTTTAGTTCTCTTTTTTAATTCTTTTTCATCCATTCCAATAATCAATCGTGATGGTCTTGTAAAAAGTACAAATTTATATTTTTGACGTCCATAACTATTTGATATTACAATATGGAAATTATTATTTTTGTGTATTTTGTGCCTTTTTGCGGCTATATCAATCGTCAATAGTCAATCGAAAATAGTCAATCATTAGCCCTTACGGTTTGCCCGGCCAGGAATGATCCTTCTGCCACTGGTACTGCCAGGGAATGATTTTCCATGATGGAGGTTGTCTTTATTTCTCCTATCTTTTTTCCTAAAATGTCAAACGATCTACCTGCCCTGCAAGTGATTGATTCACCCCGAGCGAAAACCGTAAACAATTGATCAGGACGAACACCGACATCTTCTCCCCCATTAATCTTGATCATACCGTTTTCTACGGCAAGGATTTTTCCGGTCCAGGGCTCTTTCACCAGACTCTCGATTACAGCCGAAGACTGGCGTTTCAGAATACGGGGCATTTTCGCTTCAATAATTTGATCGATGACCTCATTTTCATCCCGGCCTGGCAGCTCATCTATCAAGAAGTCCATTTCCCCTGAATCGAGTTTGGTTAGATAAAGGCACCCGCTGGTCGTGTCAACAATATTAACGGTCATGGAGATCTCAATAATGCGGGATATGTCACGGAAAGGCCAGATGCCGGTCTTTCTTGTGGTTGCCTCCAGAGGGTTCAGAACCGCGATGATGAGCGCATTCATTCCTAAATCCTGGGCTCTCTTAACGAGTTCAGGGGGGATGACGATGCCAAATTCAGGTGATTTGCTGCCAGTACCTGAGCGAATGTCCTGGGGACCCTGAAAGAGCAGAAGATGGGGGGATTCCTTCAGAAGTTCAACAAAATTGGCAGCTATTTGTGCCGTTCTCTCCCGCCCGAATCCTGCCTGGTCTACCAGTGGTGCGATCATGACCCGTTTTTTGAGGTCGGGTGCACCGGAGACTATTTTGCCAACCACAGTCTTTGTGGTGCTGCAGCCTGACAGTGCGAAAAACAAGAGTGACAAGAAAAAAGAACTTAATAAAATAAAGTATTGTTTTTTCATGCAATGCCTCTATTCAAAATTAGAATACAATATCAAAAAACTTGAACTCTCCCTGCCATTTCTCCCGGGTTTCATGGACTTGGGACACGCCTGCGGCAGGTGGCCCGTGATTACACCAGGAGGTTAATTTCCCTACTTGATCTTCCGGCCCTTCTGCCACGACCTCCACAGTACCATCAGGCCGATTCCTAACCCAACCGAAAACACCCAAAGAAACGGCCTCTCTGCGCGTGGAGTCCCTGAACCATACCCCCTGAACTCGGCCTTCAATAATAAGGTGTATTCTTATGTTACTCATGGGATTTCCTCTTCAGTGTTTTTGAACTTTAACGCAAAGGCCCATCTCGGGCTCCTGGATTTCAGGCCGAGCTTAGCCTGCAAATCGAGCTGGTTGACCTTTACCACGGCGCCATTGATTTCAAAAGGAAACTGGTCCCTTGTCTCCTCAAGATGGTGCCAGTAGTCTATGACCTCGCTGATGGTACTGCATACTCGGATATAGGGCCTGTTAACCCGAAATCCCCACTGCTGTAAGGCAACCATTAGTTCATACTGGGTGCTGAATTTGGGTCCGCTCATCTCCCCGATACCAAAGCAGAACATATTGAGAGGTCTTTTCGCAGTGATTCTGGGATCAAGCTGCCTCAAGGAATCTGCTGCCGCGTTTTGGGGGTTCTTGAAGGCTGGAAAGCCCCTTTCGATTCTATCCCGATTCAAAGTTTCAAAGGCATCTGTCTCCATATAAACTTCACCCCGCACCTCCAGGAGGTCAGGTATGGGTTTCCCATCTGCCGGTTCTATCAGGGTTAATGGAACAGAGAGAATGGTCCTGATGTTTGGGGTCACATTTTCCCCCACGAGGCCATCCCCTCTTGTGGAAGCAACTGAAAGGGCACCTTTTTTGTAGACCAACTCCACTGCCAGGCCATCTATTTCAGGTTCAACCGTATAATCAATCGAAGTATCGTCTCTTAAGAATTTTTTAGTCCTTTCATCAAAATCGGTAACATCTTGAACATGGTAACCGCTCTCAAGGCTGAGCATGGGAAGGCGATGCTTTACCTCAGAAAAGGCTGCCTGGGGCTGGGCACTGAAACGAATTTCCTCTACAGTTTTTTTCATATCATAACTTACTTTACAGAGCCCGCAAGACGCAACAGTACTTTTCCCGCTGCTCGCGAGGACTTTTTGAGTAAGGGGTTGGAGAAACCTGGCCGCCACTTAGGCTGAAAAAGTTCATCAGAAACCACAAGCAACCCTGCCATTGCGACTGACCGGTAAAGCGCCACGGTCATAAGGGCTGATATTTCCATTTCCACAGCCAGGATGCCTTGATCCTGATAGGTCTTCACCTTATCCGGAGTTTCCCGATAGAGTGCATCTGTCGTCCATACCGAGCCCCTGGAAAAGGGTAAACTCTGTTGTATGAGCGCCTCTTCTAACATACGGTTAAGCGCTGTAGTTGATTCAGGGAGTCGATTGGAGACGGGATAGTGATTGGAAGTCCCTTCCTCGGACACAGCGCCGGTGGGAATGATGAGATGTCCGATGGTTAAGTCCGGCTGCAAAGATCCGCACCACCCCAGGACCCATATCCTTTTTGCTCCCAGGACGATCAGCTTTTCCATGGCAATGACTGCCTGGGGGGCACCCAGGCAGGGACCTGCAAGGGTAAACGGGGCATGGGTCCCTTTGTTTGCCCGGTATAAGTGGTATAAGTTCATGTCACTAAAGGAGAGTTCTTCAGCTTTTGACGCTTGGACAAGGAATTGAAGCTCCGAGGGAATCATAACCATTAGGGCATCCCGTTCTACATCAGGGTCCCTTTTTCCTTTAAAAGGGCGGATCATTCCTTCATTATTTCTGGGGCTGGCATCCAATATGAATATCTGTCCTTTAAAAGTGTCAGTAGTGAGTTGTCAGTCGCCTGTTGTGTGCGTTATGTTGAAATATTAAACACTATAATCTGCCTTGGCAACTTCAAAATTAAGTAGGCTGGATGTTTCCAGACGTTAAGCTGATGTTTTACAAATATTTTGATGGAAAAAAGATCAATATATGATAGCATTTAAAAAAGAGTCTTAGAGACATATGCAGAAATGTTCCAATTACAGCGGTGTAGGGCCATAATTGAAGGTAATCGTACGATTTTTATTGACATAATATTGAAATCCGAATTAGATTAGAGGATTTAGTTTTCAATGGTTGTTCACTTATGTTTGAAAGCCTAAGCGAAAAATTAAATAGTGTATTCAAAAAAGTAACAGGACGTGGCAGATTAAGCGAGGCCAATGTCCAGGATGCTTTAAGGGAGGTGCGTTTAGCCCTCCTGGAGGCGGATGTAAACTACAAAGTGGTAAAAAGGCTTGTGGAGGACATCCGCCAGCGTGCTGTGGGGCAGGAAGTCCTTGAGAGCCTGACCCCGGGCCAGCAGCTCATCAAGATTGTCAATCAAGAGCTCACCCGGTTGATGGGTGAGGCCAATCAGGGGCTGCAATTAGTGGGGCGAACGCCTCATTCACTGATGCTTGTAGGGCTTCAGGGCTCGGGCAAGACCACAACAGCCGCGAAGCTGGCCAATTATCTCCGTAATCAGGGACGACATCCTTATCTTGTTCCGGCGGATATTTACAGGCCGGCTGCCATTGACCAGCTAAAAAAACTGGGGTCTCAAATCGAGGTGCCTGTCTACCAAACAGATCCTGGTCAAAAGCCGGAAGAGATCTGCCTGAATGCATTATCTTATGCAGGAAGAGAGGGCGCAGATGTCTTGATTATTGATACTGCCGGGCGCCTTCATATTGATAAGCCCCTGATGGCTGAATTGGTCAGGATAAAGGAAAAAATCAATCCTACTGAAATCCTTCTGATTGCAGATGCCATGACTGGACAGGATGCAGTCAATGTGGCGAAGCAATTTGATGAAAGCCTGGGTGTTACAGGTATAATTCTGTCCAAGATGGAAGGTGATGCAAGGGGCGGCGCTGCATTGTCCATCAAGGCAGTAACCAGCAAACCCGTCAAGTTCATCGGTGTTGGAGAGAAAATTGACGCCCTTGAGCCTTTTCACCCGGAAAGAATGGCCTCTCAAATTCTGGGGATGGGAGATGTGCTTTCTCTCATCGAAAAGGCCCAGTCTGAATTCGATGAAAAAGAGGCCCTGAAGCTTGAGAAAAAACTCAAAAAAAACCAATTTGACCTTGAAGATTTCCAGGCCCAGTTACAGCAGATGAAAAAGCTTGGATCTCTTGATCAGATACTTGGCATGCTGCCGGGAATGGGGCAACTCAAGAAACTGAAGCAGCATAAACCTGACGAGAAGGAGCTGGTGAAAGTAGAGGCCATAATAAATTCCATGACCAAGGGGGAGAGACGCCAGTATAAGATCATAAACGGGAGCAGAAGGCGGAGAATCGCCAGGGGCAGCGGAACTACAGTACAGGATGTGAATCGCCTGTTAAAGAACTTTACGCAAACAAAAAAGATGGTGGAACGTTTTTCCAAGCAAGGTTATGCAAATATGCCAGAATTATTTGGCTAAAAATGAAATAAAAAACTACTTATCTTGGAAGGGGAGATAGAGTAAAATGGCAGTTAAAATTAGGTTAACAAGAATGGGAGCAAAAAAGAAACCTTTTTATCGATTTGTCGCTGCTGATTCTAAGGCACCGCGCGATGGTAAATTCCTTGAAATATTAGGCACTTATGATCCTATGAAAGATCCTGTAGAGGTAAAGGTGCATAAGGAAAAAGTCAATTACTGGCTGGGAAAAGGTGCACTCGTTTCAGAGTCTGCCAGGGCCATTTTGAAAAAGCAAGGACTGTTGGGGCTTCATTGAACAGCAAGTTGAGGTGACGTGGTGGCGCAACCAAATACGGAGGTGACTCGACATGAAGGATTTAATCGCATATATCGCCAAAGCGTTAGTGGATAAGCCAGAGGAAGTGAACGTCACAGAAATAGAGGGAGAACAGACCTCTGTTATTGAACTAAAAGTAGCCAAAGAAGATCTGGGAAAGGTCATAGGTAAGCAGGGCCGCACAGCACGGGCTATGAGAACGATTCTTAGTGCAGCGTCCACCAAGATAAGAAAGCGATCGGTTTTGGAGATCATTGAATAGCCTTGACCCAGGCTTCGTCAGGCAGTTTGCTCCTTGTTGGTAAGGTAATTGGCCCTCACGGTTTGGGAGGTCTTTTACGGATCTGGTCCTATGCAGGATCCGAAGCCTCTTTCCTGGACGCGGGGACCGTTATGCTGAGGTCTGTTTCAGGTGAAATCCATGAATATACAGTAACCTATATAAAGCCTCATAAGAACTTTTTTTTAATGAGGTTGGAAGGGTTAAGCGCTATAGGTGAGGCAGCAGAATACAGGGGCGCTGACATTTTTGTCAGCAAAGAGGCCGTTGCCCGCAGTGACGATGAATATTTTTGGTACGAGCTTCTGGGACTTAAAGTTTACCTGGATACAGGGCAATATTTGGGCACAATATCCCGGATTATACCCACAAAGGCCCATGACATTTACGTGGTAAAGGAGGGGGACAAGGAGGTCTGCATCCCCGCCATATACGAAGTTGTCAAGGAAATTGACGTTGCAAGCAAAAAAATGGTCATTTCGGCCTTGGAGGGATTGCTGGAGTTGAATGAAGTTTGATGTTCTCACTATATTTCCCGAAATGGTTTCCGCCAATCTGCGAGAGGGTATTCTTGGACGGGCGGTCAAGAGGGGGATAGTGGACGTGAGAATTGTAAACATCCGCAATTTTGCGAGAGGAGCCCACAGGTCCACAGACGACCGCCCTTACGGGGGTGGAGACGGGATGGTAATGAGGCCGGGGCCCATATCTCGAGCCCTGGAATCCATTGACAGAGTACGGGGCCGGAGCCATGTAATCCTTCTCAGTCCCCAGGGCGAAAGGTTTGATCAAGAAACCGCATGGGAACTGTCTCGCTGGAACCAGATTGTTTTGATATGTGGCCGTTACGAAGGAGTAGATGAAAGAATTAGGCTAACCTGTATTGAAAGGGAATTATCCATTGGGGATTACGTCTTAAGCGGAGGAGAGCTGGCTGCCTTAGTAGTCATGGATGCAGTAAGCCGCCTGATCCCTGGTGTGTTGGGGGGGGAGAGATCGAACCTGGAAGACTCTTTTGAAGACGGACTGCTTGAATACCCACAGTATACACGCCCGAGAGTTTTTCAAGGGCAAGAGGTTCCTCCAGTTCTGTTATCAGGTGACCATGAAAAAATTCGCATGTGGCGAAGGGCCGAATCCTTAAAGAGAACGCTTGAGAGGAGGCCTGATTTGCTCCAAAAGGCCAGATTGACACCTGAGGATAAATCGATTCTGGCCAGATTGAAAAGAGAATTTAGGAATTAAAGCTATTTTGGATTTTAACCTTAGGGTTAAGACACGTAGTTTTCATGCGTCTTTACATCGGTCTTGTTCATTTCCCTGTTTATAACAAAAACTACCAGAGAATCGCTTCGGCCATAACCACTATAGATCTTCATGATATAGCCAGACTGGCCAGGACCTATGCTGCCAAGCGGTTTTTTGTTATTACTCCGCTTGATGATCAGCAAAGGCTGGCTGAGAGGATTCGAAGCCACTGGACGAATGGTTATGGAGCCAGGTATAATAGGCACAGAAAGGAGGCAATTGAGCTTGTTGAGATTGTCCCATCATTAGAGCAAGCAATCGATGCCATAAGGGCAATGGAGGGAGAAGCGCCTTTAGTCATGGCAACGGATGCCTCAAAGCAAAAGCACAGGTCCATGTCTTACGAACGGGCAAGAGGTATTGTTCGGAGTGAAAGGGCCGTTATTTTAATATTTGGAACGGCATGGGGCCTTGATCAGTCAGTTATGGAAAGAGCAGATTATGTGTTGGACCCGGTTTTGGGTAGAACAGACTATAATCACCTCTCTGTGAGGACGGCAGCTGCCATCATTTTAGATCGGGTGGCTGGCTGGCAAGTAAAATAAGGAGGAATATATGAATATCATTGAAACACTTGAAAAGGAACAGATGCGTGTGGACATCCCGGCTTTTGGTCCGGGTGATACGGTCAAAGTCCATGCCAGGATAAGAGAGGGTCAGAAGGAGCGAATTCAGGTATTTCAGGGGGTTGTCATCAGGAAAAGGAAGGGGAATACAGGCGCTTCTTTTACTGTAAGAAAGATTTCCTACGGTATTGGTGTGGAAAGGATTTTCCCACTTCACTCACCGCTTATAGATAAGATCGAAGTCGTCACCCGCGGTAGGGTGAGAAGGGCTCGACTTTACTATCTGAGGAAACTCAGGGGTAAGGCCGCACGGATTAAGGAAAAAAGGTTTTAGTGTTTCACCTTGTTTTTTACTCCACCCAAAACCCTGTCTCTTTTTTCCGAGAGCAGTTCCTCAATATGCGATCCGTTTTTCTACGAAGACCTGGTCAGAAAGGCCGGATACGGCTTGATTGCAGGGGTTGACGAGGCGGGTCGAGGCCCCCTGGCGGGACCTGTTGTGGCCGCCGCAGTGATCATTCCACAAGGCATCCTATTAACCGGAATCAAGGATTCAAAGATGATGACTGAAAAGGCCAGAGACAATGCCTTTCCAGTAATTCACGATCAAGCCCTGGCCATTGGAGTTGGTGTTGTATCGCATAGATATATTAGTAAATTCAATATCTTGAAGGCTGCTCTTGAGGCCATGAGGCGGGCCGTATTGGCCATGGACCCACAGCCGGAATTTCTTCTTGTGGATGGGATCCAGAAGGTGCCTTTACCCATTCCTCAGCGGTGTTTGATAAAGGGCGACCAGTTAAGCCGAAGTATCTCCGCAGCCTCTGTAGTGGCTAAGGTGTACCGCGATAGAATTATGCGTTCCTACCACAAGATGTATCCGGCCTATGATTTTACCAAAAACAAAGGATACGGGACTCGTATGCATCTCGCGGCACTGAAGCGGTATGGCCCCTCGCCGATTCATCGCCTGACCTTTAAAGGAGTCTTGCAAGTTGACTAAGGAAAGACTCGAGCTTGGGAAGTTTGGTGAAGAACTGGCGTTTAGAAAGATCAAGCGCCTTGGGTATAAGAAAATCATACGTAACTTTCGCTGTCCATTGGGAGAAATGGACATAATCGCAAGGGATGGCGATACCCTTGTGTTTATGGAAATAAAGACACGTAAGGGCAGGTCGATTGATTATGCTAAAGAGGCTGTAAATGCGAGAAAGAAACGACAGATTTCCAAGGTTGCATTAGCGTATATGAAATCCACGGACTGCTCCGATGCCAGGGCGAGGTTTGACGTGGTGGCAATCAGTCTGGGGAGAGGCAAGCCCGAAATTGAAGTAATTAAGAATGCCTTTGAACTGGCCTATTGATGATAACTTTTTTAGAGTGGGCGTTAGGCATTAAGCTATCAGCAGAACATGAAAAGCCAGGGAAGCCATAATAGTAAAGAGTGCGGGACTCTGTATGTGGTTTCGACACCCATTGGGAACCTGGAAGATATTACTCTGCGGGCCCTGCGGATTCTGGAGAAGGTTGTCATAATAGCTGCTGAGAACGTAGCTCATACAAGGGGTCTTTGTGGGCATTATAGAATAAAAACGAGGCTTACCAGGTATCACCGATATAACCAAAGGAGTAAGGCCCCTGAGCTCCTCAGAGAACT
>JAIWDV010000036.1:0-9666 GCA_048632525.1 Bacteroidales bacterium
CACAGCATCGGACCATGGGGGGGCATAATAGACCAGCGCAAAAAGCAGGATGCCTATGAAAAGAAAAATGATTCGTCTCCACTCGATTGGCTTATTTATTGTTCCGCCTCCCAAATCATCTACCATATAATCTTCTCCTGTTGCTTTTACCCTAATTGAGCGATGTTCAATCAGGTGGTATTGATAAGCGATCCTGCCACCGTCTCCTTACAGTTCGGCGGCCTTCATGGTCTGAAAGATTTCGGCAAATACATCAGTGAGCTTTATTATTCCCACAATTTTTTCACCTCTGGTGACAAGCAAAGATTGATGATGACCCATGACGAGGCGGTGTATGGCAACGTCGAGAGTGGCATCTTCTTCGACGTATTCGCCTTCGGTGGGTGTATGCATGAATTTTTTCACCTTTAACTGGGCTGCTTTTCTGCAGGCTTCATCAAAGGGTATGTCAAGAAGACTGAATTGTTCGCGCAAGGACTGTAAAAATTTTTTACTGAAACCGAAGCGGGAAATTGATTGTTGATCCCCCATTTCTCCGTATTTCGGCTCCAGGGCCCTCAGCACGTCCAACTGGCTTATCTTACCCACAATATTGTTGTTTTTATCATATGCCAATATCGCCCTATGCAGGTATTTAAACCGGGTTCGATCAAGTGTTTCTTGAGCCGTCTCAAGGGCTACGACTGCCTCGAACAGGGTAGCCTCTTCTGAGACGGTTGCATATTCATCAAGAGGCACCATCAAGTCTTTTACATTGATCGTTTTCATTTTAACCTCCTAAATTTATTGTATTCACAAATATTTCACTCACCCATTGACCAGACGAACCAATGTGGAATCCGGAAAGTAGTCAATAATGTTAAGGCACCCATAATCCTGGTGTATGTTGAATAACAGTGAGAGATCTAAGCCGAGTGCCTTACAAAGAATCACACGGTTTACGCCGCCGTGAGCGACCATGACAAAATCGTTATCCTTTTGCTCCGCGAGGATGCGCTCAAAACAGTTCAGGATCCTCTCGGAGAAACGTCCAATGGATTCCCCGTCTCCAGGAATCTCGTATTGCACCAGGTCTGCCTGGCGTTTTTCCAGTTCTTCAGGGAAGCGCTCCCGGATTTGTGACAGGGTCAGGCCTTCCCAGTCGCCGAAATACATCTCCCGTAGTTCAGGGAGAAAATAGACAGGCACGTCGTGAGACCGGGCTATCAGGCGTGCCCCGGTTGCCGATCTCTTAAGATCGCTCGAGTAAATGGCCTTAACCTCCACCAGACGGAGGCGCTCGGCCATTTGCTCCATCTGCAGTATCCCTGTCTCGGTCAAGTCCACATCAGTGTGCCCAAAGATTGGAAAATTTTCATACCCGTTTATCTGGCCGTGCCTGATAAGATAAATCCTGTTCATTCGTTTCATGACGGCAGATCATAGATAGTCATGGTTCCAATGTCAATGAATTTGGGCTTTATTGAAGTGCCCGAATATTGTATAAGCGGATAAATTCGTAATTTAGTTACCCAGTAAATCAGGAAATATAGTATGCCAGGCTCTCAAAAGGATTGTTTTGGTGATCTTGACAGGGTTTTCCCTATGGGAAAGGAGGAGCTGAGAGAAGTTCCCCCGAATTGTTTTGCCTGCCCTGATAAAAAGGCCTGCCTGCAAACGGCCTTGACTACGAAAAAAGGTATCGGCTTAAGGAGTGAGATACTTGATAGGGCCCCTGCTAATGGAATAGTTGGGAGGCTCAGGCGGTGGTCTGAAAAAAAAGCGCTCACTCATCTCAAAAAGCAGAAGGAAGGGGAGAGAAAATGAGTGTAGAATTGATATGCCCTTATTGCCAGTTCTCAAAAAAAGTTCCTAATGAAAAGATCCCTGTTGGGGCCAAATGGGTGACCTGCCCTCGTTGTCATCAGAGATTTGAATTTTCTGTGGTAGAAAAAGATGTTGACCTGGTCACCAGCGAAACTGAGCAAAAGACAGAGTTTGAGAGGCTGGAAGAGGAGCCTGAAGATGGATATACGCGCAATGGGGCGCCCTGGGAGAACCGTTCAGAACTTGGCCTCTGGCAGGGTATTTATAAGACCTTCAAAGCGGTTCTCTTTTCTCCCGAAATCTTCTTCAGGTCCTTAACTTTCAAGGCTGGGATCGTAGAGCCCCTTGCCTTTGGAACACTGGTGGGTTCTATTGGATCCATGTTTGGTCTTTTCTGGCAGTTGTTGATGTGGTCAGGGTTAGTGCTCACTTACGGTGAATCCATCTTTGGACAGTTTACAATAGGGGTGATTCTGCTCATTATTATGGTTATTATCCCTGTTTTATGGGTAGCCTGGATATTCGTTTCGAGCGGTATTACGCATCTGTTATTGCTCATTGTCAGAGGCGGCGAAAACGGGTATGAAGCTACTTTGAGGGTGGTGTCCTACTCCCAGGCCACCCAGGTATGGAGTTTAATCCCCTTTGTTGGCGGTACAATAGGCTGGATCTGGCAGCTTGTTGTTCAGATCATAGGGCTGCGACACATTCACCGAATGTCTTATTTAAGGGTCATTGTGGCGTTTTTGATCCCGGTGGCCATTATTTTTCTCCTGGGGATTGTGGTCGTGATTGGCCTGGTCCTGTTTTTCCGTTCAAGTATGGGATAACCCTGCGGTATTGTTGTGAGAATTCAAGAAAAAGCGCAACAATTCACCATAAAAAATGTTCGACAGGATAACCCCGCGAATGGCGGGGTTAATCCTGTCTAAGATATTGCTGAATTAATGGAGAAATACACTCAAGAAACGGAATTGAACATTGGCAAATAAAATCGATTATCAAACAGTCCTGAATCCGGCCCAGTTGGAGGCAGTCATGACCCTTGACGGCCCAATTCTGGTCATAGCCGGTGCCGGCAGTGGCAAGACCCGGACCCTGGTCTATCGGGTGGCCCGGCTGGTGGAGACGGGCGTTGATCCGGAATCCATTTTGCTTCTCACCTTTACCAGAAAGGCCTCCCAGGAAATGCTGGAAAGGGCGGCCGGTCTTGCAGATGCAAGGTGCAGATTTGTCTCCGGTGGCACTTTTCACTCCCTTGCCAACAGGGTGTTGAGGACCCATGCAGATCTCCTGGGATTTTCAAACTCATTCACTATCCTGGACCGGCCCGATATGGAAGAGGTCATCCGGTCCCTTATCCCTGAGCTCGGAATGCCCAAAGGTATACCCAGATTTCCTAAACGGGGCACGCTTGCCAACATTTTGAGCAAGGCTGCCAACCTCCGAAAACCTATTGATGAGTTTATGCCGGAAGAATACGGGCAATTCCTGGAATTTCTACCGCAGGTTGAAATATTGGAAAGGCTTTATGGTGACTACAAAAAAACCCATCAAATGATGGACTATGATGATCTAATCCTGTATTTCCGAAGGCTTTTGACGGAAAGTGAAGAAGTCCGAAAAAACCTTAGCCAGCAATACCGCTATGTTATGGTGGATGAGTATCAGGATACAAATGGCATCCAGGCGGATATCGTTAAATGGCTGGCTCATGAACACAGAAATATTATGGTTGTGGGGGACGATTCCCAGGCCATCTATTCCTTTAGAGGGGCCAGTTATCGCAATATGTTCGATTTTCCGGTGCAGTTCCCCGACGCCAAACTTATCAAGCTGGAGGAAAACTACCGGTCTGTACAGCCCATTCTTACATTGACCAATGCCTTAATGGATCATGCCGGTGAAAAATATACAAAGTGCCTCTTTACTGAACGAAAAGGGGGTGAAAAACCCAGGGTTGTTGATACGAGAACCGAGCCGGAACAGGCCATGTTCGTTTGTCGGTATATCAAAGAGCAGGTGCAAAAGGGCCAGCCCATCACTGATTTTGCTGTTCTCTTCCGGGCCGGTTATCATTCCTTTGAGCTGGAAGCAGAGCTTACCCGCCAGGGAGTACGTTACGTGAAATACGGAGGCTTCAAGTTTTTAGAGTCTGCCCATATCAAGGATTTTCTGGCGCATCTCAGGGTGGTGGTAAACAGGGATGAGGCTGTAAGCTGGGTTCGTATACTGAGGCTTATAAAGAATGTGGGGCCGGGGAAAAGCAACGCAATTATTCAGTGGATGAAAGCACATGAAATTCCTCCTGAGCGGGTCGGGGAATGGCCTGGGGCACGTAAAGGGGACAGCGGTTTGAAAGTGCTCACCAAGCTTATCGCTAAACTGGTGCGCAAAAACGGGAAGCCAGAAAAGGCAGTCGAACAGGTTATGGAGTATTATGTGCCTATTTTAAAGGAGAGATTCGATGACTATCCAAGGCGCCAGAAAGAACTGGACCAGCTGATCCCAATGGCCAGCCGCTACAAAAAGCTCAGGAGCTTTCTGGACGACCTGGTTTTGGAGCCCCCAACAAGTTCTATGGACCTCGACTCCGGGGAAAAGCCCGAGACCCTTACCCTGTCTACGGTCCATTCGGCAAAGGGACTTGAATGGCCGGTTGTTTTTATTATCTGGGTCATGGAGGGACGGTTTCCCCCTGCAAGGGCATACAACGATCCCCTAAGTTTAGAAGAAGAACGGCGCCTCATGTACGTTGCAGCCACACGGGCTAAGGACCAGTTGATTATGTGTTATCCCGGCCAAGAGTCGGTGCCTGTGTGGCAGCTTTCAGACATCGGCTATCGAAACGGACTTTCCTCCTTTATTAAAGATCTCCCCGAAGACGTGGCATCCCGCGAATCAGCGGGAATCCGGAAAATATCTTTCGGTCGCCAGTTATACGAAAAGGCTTCATTTGACAATCACCTGGATCAACGGGAATCGGCCGGATTCTCCCAGGGTGACAGGGTCAGGCATCCGGCCTTTGGCCCCGGCGTTGTGTCAAAGTTTGTCTCCAATGATAAAGTGGAAGTGCTTTTCAGGAACGCGGGCCGTAAACTCCTGCACCTGGAGTACACTACTCTGGAGAAGATCTGACAGGATGAGGTCCCCTTCAGCTATTCCTTCAATGCCTGTTCAAAATCCTCAATGAGATCCTCGGTGGCTTCGATGCCAACCGATAAGCGGATGAGGCTGTCTGAAATTCCCAGTTTTTTGAGGTCTTCAGGGGAGACACTGGAGTGAGACGTGGTGACCGGCCGGGTAATGAGCGTTTCGACGCCGCCGAGACTGGGCGCAACAATTGGCAGGGTGATTTTTTGCATAAAATGCTCGGCAGCATCAACACCACCTTTTAATTCAAAACTCAACATGCCGCTGAAACCATCAAATAATTCCTTAGCCCGCTGATGTGCAGGATGGCTTTCAAGGCCAGGATAATTCACTTTAGTAACTGCAGGATGGGCTTTTAAAAATTGTGCAATCTTGAGCGCACTCTCATTATGATATTTCATCCTGACCGCCAGCGTTTTCATTCCGCGGTGCAGCAGGAAACATGCGTGGGGATCGAGTGAGCCTCCAAGGTGATTGAGCTTGTGCGTGATCTGTTCGATCAATTCAGTACGGCCAATTACAGCCCCTGCCACAATATCGGAATGGCCATTTAAATATTTCGTGCAACTATGGAGCGAAAGGTCAAAGCCCCATTCAGGCGGTCGGAAATTTATCGGGGTTGCAAAGGTGTTGTCTATAATGGAGACGATGCCATGGGCCTTTGCGAATTCAGCCGCTTCCTTTAGATTGGCAACCTGGAGCAGCGGATTGGTCATGGTTTCCACATAGATGGCTTTGGTGCCGGGTCGTATTTTGCCCTTCCAGGAATCCGGATCATCACCGTTGATAAAATCAAACGAAATTCCCAATTTCGGAAGATCTTTGGTAAAGAAATCATGGGTCCCGCCATACAGGCATTCTTGTGCAAGTAAATGGTCCCCGGAGGATAGTAAAGTTAAGGTGGTCGCTGAAATTGCCGCCATTCCGCTGGCCGTTACAAGCGCAGCCTCGGCATTTTCGAGTGCTGCCAACTTTTGATGGAGGGCTACGTGGTTGGGGGTATTGTTCAAACGAATGTATTTGAGGTCATTGTAGCTGGAAGCACCCGTGTATTCAAATGTGGAAGACTGAAAAACGGGCATACTGACAGCCCCGCCAATAAGTGGTTCCGGTTCACCGGCGTGGATGAGTTTGGTTTCGAGGTGCTTGTAATGTTTGGCCATGAATTATTCTTCTCTAAAGGAGGTGCTGCTCATAGACCTTACGGAAATGATGTCCATAAATCGCAAGTGTGATAGCCAGTGGCATTAACTTAGGGCGGCGAAAACGCGTCCATATCAAGAGCTTCCAATAATGGAATCGCTCCTTGCCAATGATGCCAAGAAGGTAAGTGGAACGAAAGAACGCCAGAAACCGCTGAAAGTCCAGTGGTGTCTTGATCTTCGGCGCCTTATATTCGCGTAAAAAGGTCTTAAGGCGCTTATAGTAGTGCTCGGGCGAATAAATATTTGCCAGAATATCTTTGTATCCTTCGTGCAGTGTATCGAGGTTCATGATGGGAATAATGTTGGTTGTGCCGTCCACGTTGTCTCCCGTTAATGGACCGCTCAGGCGGCCCTCTTTTTTCAGGCGTTCATACAGCCGTGTGCCAAGGGGAGCTTGAAGCAGCCCGACCATAGCCGTCACGATCCCGCTTTTCTGGATAAAATCAATCTGCCGCTGGAAAATAGAAGGCGTATCGTTGTCAAATCCCACGATAAAGCCTCCCTGGACCTGTAGTCCGGCTCGCTGTAAAATTTTAACGTCTTCAACCAGGTCGCGGTTCTTATTTTGACTTTTGTTGCATTCGGCAAGGCTGCCCTCATCCGGCGTCTCAATGCCGATAAAGACCTGATCAAATCCTGCTGCGACCATCAAGTTCATTAATGGCTTGTCATCGGCCAGATTGATGGAGGCCTCAGTATTAAATGTTATACCTTTTTTGGTTTTCTGCCACTCAATGAGTGCCGGTAACAACTCGTTCTTGAGGCTCTTCTTGTTCCCAATAAAGTTGTCGTCCACGAAGAAAACACCCTCACGCCACCCACGGTCATAAAGAGCATCCAGCTCGGAAATGATCTGCTCGGCGCTTTTTATTCGCGGTATGTGACCAAGCAGCGCGGTGACGTTACAGAAATCGCAATTGAAAGGACAGCCCCTGGAGAATTGAATGCTCATTGAAGCGTATTTTTTTAGATCAATCAGCTCCCACTGGGGTACCGGGGTCTTCTTTATGTCAGGGAACTCGGACGTGGAGTATATCCGACCGGCGTGCCCCTGCTCCAGGTCTTTCAGAAATTGTGGCAGGGTCACCTCGGCTTCATTGAGCACAAAATGATCGACATCCCCAAATTCCTCGTATTCCTGGGTAAAGAGTGGCCCGCCGGCCACGATTTTGACGTCTACCCCTTTGCACCTTGAAATGACCTGATGCGCTGACTCTCTTTGTACGGCCATGGCGCTTATAAAGACATAATCCGCCCATTCGATGTCTTTGTCAGTTAGATTTGTCACATTCAGGTCCACCAAGCGTTTTTCCCACTCTGGGGGCAACATTGCCGCAACTGTCAGCAGGCCCAGTGGCGGGGAGGAGGCCTTTTTGTGTATGAACCTAAGTGCGTGCTTGAAACTCCAAAATGTGTCCGGGAATTCAGGATAGATAAATAGAATTTTCATTTTGCTTTTCCTTATGTTTTTGCTGGCGAAATAAAAAGAGGGGTGATACCTATGGAGCATTAAATGTACTCTTGTATGGATTTGTATGCAAGGAGAATATCTACTTGGAGGGGGATCTATGAAGATTTCAATTGGTTCTGACCACGCTGGATACCATTATAAGGAAGAAATCAAGCAATTTCTTAAAGAAAATGGCCATGAGTTTCACGATTTCGGCACTGATTCTGACGATTCCGTTGATTATCCTCTTTTTGTCCGCCCAGTGGCCAAGGCCGTGGCAAGGGGAGAATATGATCGGGGCATCGTGCTTGGTGGGTCAGGAAACGGCGAAGCCATGGTGGCGAACAGAATCGTTGGAATTCGATGTGCCCTCTGTTGGAGTCCTGAAACAGCCAGGTTTGCCCGAAAACACAATGATGCAAATATGCTGTCACTTGGCGCGAGGATGATTTCACTAAAGGAAGCCCTTGAAATTGTAAAGGTATGGCTTGAGACTCCTTTTGACGGCGGACGGCATTTGCGGAGGATTAAACAAATCGATCAGAAACAAACTTTAGCTGGTCGTCCGAGCCGGCCAAAGAAAGATGAGAAACTCGTTGATAAAAAAAAGCAAAGTGCCCCGGAGGAGGAATCGAAAAAGGCACGCAATGACAAATATGATCTATTAATCACTTTTAGATATATCAAGTATATGGAGGGAAAAGACTCCATTGAATTCCAGGTTGATCCGGGACTCAAAAGACCTTCAATCATCCATATTCCTTCTCCTGAAAGATGGAGTTCGGAACTGTCTGAGTGGGCTCAAAACCGGAGAGATGAAATACTCGATAGGGTAAAATCAAAATGTGCTCATATGGACTGTGAATGGAAAGAGTATTGATTTTATGAAAAGGAGGAAGACATGAAACAGATTTCAGAAGGAGTCTTTTATATCCCGGGCCAGGACGAATTTATCCCCGACTCCCACGTATACGTGATAGGGAAACCCACTTCCGGAGATCTTACCCTTGTTGATGCAGGCCTGATGGGGAAAGGTGCGTACAAAATCGAGTCAATCCAAAAGCTGGGTCTTTCGCTTTCAGACATAAAAAGGGTGATCATGACCCACACGCACCTGGATCACATTGGCTGTGTAAAGGAGATCCTGAATGAAATTCCGCACGCTAAACTCTGGGTGCATACTAAGGAGGCAGAACCCCTGGAACAAGGCGATGAAAGAATCGTCTATGGGATGGATATGTTCAAGAGCATGTGCCAGGCCCAGTATAATATTAAAAAGGATGCGTTTAAATTTGAAATTGATCGCAAGCTTGAGGGAGGCGAAACACTAAAGATGGGGGATATGACCTGGGAGGTGATCCATATTCCAGGGCATTCTCAAGGTAGCATTGCGCTATATAATCGATCTGGAAAAATTCTCATCCCGGGAGATGTGGTTTATGCGGATTATGCCATTGGCCGTTTTGATCTCCATGGGGCAAATGGCCCTACACTCAGGGACTCACTTCTTACCCTTGCCGAACTGGAAGTGGATGTCCTGTTACCGGGTCATAACCGTATCGTGGAACATGTCCAGTCCGGGTATATTCTGGAGACAGCAAATCAGTGGGCGCCCTATCTCACTTAGGTTAGATGTTGCTTTTCAATAAACAAGGAGTTGAACATGACAAAAGTGGCTATTATTCGTTGTGAAAAAAACATGGATCGATGTCCGTTAACGAACTGTTTCCGTTGTTTAACGGAGAAAAAAGAAGCTTTTTCAATCTATGAAGATTGCATTCTGGCAGGTGTTTTTACTTGCCGCTGTCCAGGTGATGTAACGGTTAATCTATCAAAAATACTTAAAGCAAAGGGAGCTGAAGCAATTCATTTCTGCACATGTACCTTTGCTAAAAAGACCGATGAAGGTTGGGTTATGAAAGATGGTGGGTTTTGTGAAGGTATTGACGAAATAATTGAACGCGTTAACAAAGAAACAGACATTCCGTGTGTCAAGGGTTCGGCACACCTCCCTAAAGAATATAGCCTCAAGACCTGGGGTTAGTTTTTTTC
>JAIWDV010000037.1:0-9470 GCA_048632525.1 Bacteroidales bacterium
CGTTTTGAACTCAAATTTTATGCAACGTTAGGGTAGGCTCAGATATTTCCTCAAATATAATATTGTCAAACATTGAATACTGTGATAAGCATTAAATTAATATGGATTGTGAAGTATATTTTTTGTTGAAAGGAGGTGAGATTTCTTAGGTTGGTTCATTGGCAATAACACTATTTTATAAAAGGGAGGGTAGAGATGGCTGGAAGTACATACAAGATTATTGAACTCGTTGGAACAAGTGATCAATCATGGGAAGAGGCCGCCAGGACTGCAGTGGAAACGGCCTCAGAAAGCCTGAAAGATCTGAGGGTTGCCGAAGTTACTAAATTGGATCTGACCATTGAAGACGGCAAAGTCACCTCTTATCGGGCAAGGATAAATGTTTCCTTTAAGTACGTGAGATAGAATTTTTAAATGAGACCTCCTGCTCCACCTGTAGCGGGTCCATGACCTTGGTCCCCTATGCAGTAGAAGGAAAGTTTAATGGATATATCTACAAGTAAATTGACGGTGCTTGATCAGATTGCATCTTCAGATAAGGTCCGAAGAAAAATCATGGATGCGGCCAGCGCCCTTTATGCCAAAAAAGGTTTTGCGGCCACCTCCATTCAAGAGATTTCCGAAAAGGCAGGCGTGAGTCTACCGGTCACGCACCACTATGTGAAGAATAAGTCGGAAGTCATGCGAATGATTATGGAGGACGTCCTGAATATTTTTCGGGAAAGCCTCATCAGACGGGTCCAAAGTGTTGATGACCCGAAAGAGAAGTTGACTACTGCCATCATGCTTTATTTCAAAGTAGTCGATCAGCAAAGAGAGAAGGTGCTTTTGATCTATCAGAAGTCCAGTTCCCTTGACAAGACCTCTAAATCTCATGTGATGCAACTTGAGGTAGAGGTAAGTGATATATTCGGCAAAATCATAAATGAAGGGATGGAGCGGGGGGTCTTCAAAAAAGTAGACGTGGATTTGATGGCCTACAA
Source organism: Bacteroidales bacterium (assembly GCA_048632525.1). Lineage (GTDB taxonomy): Bacteria > Desulfobacterota > DSM-4660 > Desulfatiglandales > Desulfatiglandaceae > 4484-190-2. The sequence goes on from JAIWDV010000037.1 coordinate 984, forward strand.
TATTATCATAATGGCCCACATGTATATCCTGAAGCGATGGCATTTCAAGAATCGTCTTACCCTTGAGAAATACACCGATCTGCAACTGACAATGATCATGGATGCTCTTACTAATGTTTCTTGAAGATGAGGACATGTCTCGGGGAGTCCTTTCCTGGTAATGTATAAGGAATAGACTTATAAAGGAAGAGTCGTTCCCTTTTCATCACGTCCGCGCTTTCCTTGAGAGCATGTTCAAATCGGCTTCCCTGAAAATTTACAATCATGCCGCCAGAAATAAGACAGGGCGCACACCATGTCAGGGTCTGTGACAGATGCGCCAAAGCCCGGGCCGTGATCACGTGGTATCCTTCAGGTTGGAGAAGGCCTTTGTCTTTTTCAATTCGTCCTCTCATAACCTTAATTCCCTGAAGCATTGTGAGCCTGATGACCTGCTTCAAAAAACTGACTTTTTTTGAATTGGCTTCCATGAGATGGAACGAAAGGTCTGCTCTGCAGATTTTCAAGGGGATTGCAGGAAAACCTGCACCCGAGCCCACGTCGAGCACACTGCACGTTTCAGGCAGGAAAGTGGAAGGGATCAGGGAATCGATGAGAAGTTCTTTAATAATTCCTTGCCGGGAGGTCAGACCCGTAAGGTTCATACGTTTGTTCCACTGCCATAATTCATCAAGATGAATGCCGAGGAGATGAACCTGGGACCCTGATAATTTTATGCCAAAATCACGGGCCCAGGAACGCAGGATATATTTTTCTTCCCTGTTCAACTCAGACAATCACTCGTCTTTTTACGATTCCCACGGCCTCCTCGGCCGTGTCTACGACATTAAAGACCTCCAGGTCCGATTTAGACAGGGTTTTTTTCTTGACCAGGGTGTCTTTAATCCAATCAAGGAGCCCATTCCAAAACTCTGAATCCATGAGGATGACTGGAAAGGGTTTGATTCTTTTGGTCTGAATCAGGGTCAGGGCCTCGAAGAGCTCGTCAAGTGTTCCAAAACCCCCGGGCATTATAATATAGGCCACTGCGTATTTAATGAACATAACCTTCCGGATAAAGAAATAGTTAAAATTGAGCCGGACATTGGCATATTCGTTTGCCTGCTGTTCGCTGGGAAGGTTGATGTGTAGTCCTACGGATTTCCCCCCGGCCTGGGTCGCCCCCTTGTTGGCTGCTTCCATGACACCCGGGCCGCCGCCTGAAATGACGTTGAAGCCGTTTTCAACAAGCAAACGAGACACCTCGGTAGTGGTTTTGTAAACGGCGCTTTGGGGTTTGATCTGCGATGAACCAAATATGGTCACTGCTGGAAATACTTGTGGCATTACATCAAAACCCTCCACAAATTCCGCCATAATTTGGAATATTCGCCACGACTCCTGCAGGTTAAGATCGTCTACGACATATTGTCTTTCTTGCATACCTATTCATCCTTTCTTTTTTTAATTCAAAATTACCGGGGTTTGAGGGTCGTTATTGACTTTTCAGATTATATTGTTTAACTTTCAAGCAAAATAAATTTTATATTAGATTGTGAAGACTGGAGTGTCAATGATAGACATTACTGAAATCAAACATCTACTTGAAGAATTGCGGGTTTAGCTTATGAAATCCCTCTTTAAGAAAGAGAAACTTGAAACTTGATAAGGAAGCCTATTATGGAAGAAAAAAAAGATCAGAACAAAGTAACTGATGCGTATGAAGATTTCCTTGGTGACATCAGCAACCAATTTTCCAGGAAGGATGAAGAGAAGGATTTTCTGGACAGCATTGGCCCTTCATCGCCTGAAACGGATATCCAAGTCAATGTGGGTGAGCGAGTCAAGGCGGTGAGGGAAAAGCGAGGTCTTACCCTTCAAGATATTTCACAAAGGACCGATATTGATATTTCCCTTTTGGAGGAAATCGAGAAGGGGGATGTTGCGCCTCCCCTTGGGGTGGTGATAAAGCTGGCCAAGGCCCTGGAGATGAAAATGGGTTACTTTATCTCCGGTGAGGAGAACAGACCCTATACCATTGTGCGCCGGGACGACCGAAAGGTGATATCACGATATGATTCCAAAAAGGAAAAACATTACGGCTATGAATTTGAATCACTGGCCCCCCATAAAACAGACAGACACATGGAACCCTTCATGGTGACCCTTGGACCTACGGATACGGAGGAAGAAATATCGGCCCATGACGGGCAGGAGTTCATTTACGTGTTGGAGGGAAATATGGAGGTCCTTTATGGGGAAGAGACCTATATTCTCGAACCAGGAGATTCTGTATACTATGATTCTACGGTTCCTCACCTGGTAAAATGCCACGGCGGTAAGAAGACAAAGATCCTGGCTGTCCTTTACGCTGAAAGGTGACATTTTTTTTAACACTTGATGGAGGAAAAAATTACAAATGATCGTTTTTGATCTGGAATGTTCCAATGGACATATATTTGAAGGCTGGTTCGACAGTCTCGAATCATTTGAAAAGCAGAATAGCGAGGAACTGGTTAGCTGCCCGCATTGTAATGATACTCGCGTCAGAAAAGTCATGTCTCCGGTTGCAGTGAAAAGATCACATTCTGTTGACCAGGCGCCGTCAGGGCCCATCGATTACCAGAGACTTGCAAAGGAGGTCGTAGGTTATATCCAGGCTAATTTCGAAGACGTAGGCCCAAAATTCTCTGCAGAGGCCCTGAAAATGCACTATGGGGTCAGCGAAAAAAAGAACATAAGGGGGTCAGCTACCTCTGAGGAGGAGAAGACTTTAAAAGAGGAAGGGATCGATTTTTTCAAGATTCCCTTGCCCGAAAAGGACGAAGATAAGGATAAGGAGAACTGAAGGTTTCCTTACCAGCCTTTAGTCCACATCTCATCATCTTCATAAACCTTTTCATCCTCCAGGTGGGCCTCTTCAGCGTCTTCTTCACTTATCCGCGGAGGGTTGGGGTCATTGATTAATTCCTTGTAGTACTCGTGCTGGATAAGGAGGCTCATAATCTCATTGGTGCCGGTCCATATTTGTGCGAGTCTTGCGTCACGCACCATCTTTTCAATTGGAAATACATTGGTATATCCGATGCCTCCAACGATACGCATGGCAAGGTTACAAACATCCCAGCACATATCAGTGGAGAACTTTTTCGCCTCACTCACCATGCGCCGTGCCGAGGGAAGGTGTGTGTCGGCTGCCTTTCCAGCTGCATGCGTAATGGCCCGGGCTGCATCCAGTTGGGTTATGGCGTCTGCCACCTTGAAACTTATGGCCTGATATTCACGGATTTTCCGGCCAAAGGCATACCTCCGGTTACTGTAGCGTGTGGCGACCTCGAGAGCGGCCCTTGCCAGCCCCAATGACCCACCGGCCGAGGTCAAACGCTCCGGAACCATCATGTAATTGAAGATCAGGGCACCCTGGTTGAGTTCGCCGATGAGGTTAGAGACAGGGACCTTCACGTCTTTGAAAAGGAGACGCCCTGTACCGCCTCCTCTTGTGCCCAGAAGGTTGTAGAGATGTTTGGCTTCAACTCCCTCCCGGTTCGCTTCTATAAGTATGAGGCTTATGCGTTCGTGAGGTCTTCCTTCCGGATCAGTTTTGCAATACACTACAAAGAAATCAGCGCCGCTTGCCGCTACAACAAAACGCTTTTGACCTTTTACTGTAAAATAATCACCCTCACGTTTTGCCACTGTTGTGGCGCCAAAAAAGTCAGATCCGCCCCTTGGCTCGGTCAGGGCCTCGGCAGAGACAAGTTCGCCTTTCAGCATGGGCTTTAGAAATTTCTCTTTTTGCTCTTCCGATCCGAATGTATGCAGGGCCTCCCCCACGATGGAGGGCATTGCAAACGCACAGCTCAGTGCCATACCCAGGACCCCGATCTCTTCAAGGGCCGCTATCTCAGCGGTCCAGGTCAAACCCCGACCGCCGTACTCTTTGGAGAATCTTAAGCCTAAAAAGTTGCGATCTCCCAGCGCCTTTACAAATTCCCTGGGGTAGGTTATTTCATCCCGGTCCATCTTTTTAAGCAAGTCAGAGGATACATCACTTTTTACAAAATCTCTGACCTCGTCTTTCAGAGCTTTTTCTTCATCGGTCAAGAGTGCGTCTTGCAGCATGGCTTCTGCTCCTATTATATTACCAGCGGAAGGAAAATCCAGGAAACCTAACACTTAATACTGTAATATGACTCAAAGATAGGGTAAGGGTAGTTGTCAGTCAATGAGAAAACGCACTGAGCATTAATATTTATTTAATCCGGGAAGTAGTGTTGAAAAATCACACAATTTATTTTATAGAAGATATAAAAGCGTTAGTTTTCGGCTAAAATATTTTTATTTTTCCCGCCATCGGCGGGATAGAATTTCCGAGACGTTGACCAAGGAGGATACTAAATGGGTAAAATTGAGAGAGCTATTATCAGCGTGACCGATAAGAGCGGGATTGTAGAATTTGCGAATTCTCTTTCCGGGTTGGGCGTGCAGATTCTTTCAACAGGTGGAACTGCAAGGGCCTTACGGGAAGGGGGGATTTCAGTGACCGATATTTCCGATTATACCGGGTTTCCTGAAATGATGGACGGCCGCGTAAAGACCCTTCACCCCAAGGTCCACGGAGGGCTTTTGGGGCTCCGTGACAACCCTGAGCATGTGGAGATGATGAAGGCGCATGGGATTAAAACCATTGACATGGTGGTAGTGAACCTTTACCAGTTCGAAAAAACAGTGGCAAAAGAAGGGGTGACCCTGGAAGAAGCTATTGAGAACATCGATATTGGTGGGCCCTCCATGCTCCGGTCTTCTGCCAAGAACTTCAGGTATGTGACGGTCATTGTAGATCCTGCCGACTATGAAGTTGTCTTACGGGAGATGAAGAAAACGGGTGGTGAAACCACTCTCAAGACGCGGTTTCGACTTGCACGGAAAGTCTTTCAACTGACGCACCAATACGACGGGGCCATCAGCGGGTATCTGGAAACGGTGGATATTTGAAGGTTATAGTTCGCCTGTGTGGACGTCTTATTTTTTGTTTCGAAGCTTTTTTTCTTTTTCAGAGCAGGGCATGTTTTTATGAACATGGCGGTTCTTCTTTTTGCAGTATATTGCCTGAAATGTCCTGCAACTTCCAGACCCATCCAGAGATTCACCTTTAGGCCAGGTCGCGAATTTACAGGAAAAATCACAGAATTCCATGCCCACACCTTTTATTGAAGCGTTACCTTTTCCATCGGTTCTTCGGCTGGTTGAATACTGCCAAATTTTTGCTCATATCTCGAAATGTTTTCCTGAAGGGCCTTGATAATGCGCTTGATATGGCCGGGGCTGACAATGATCCTCGCGGTCAGGGCGCCGGAAGGGGGCGCAACCATAAGAAAATCCATAATAAATTCTTCTTTTGTGTGCGACACAACCATGTTATTTGAATATGCACCGCCTGCCAGCTCTTTTGGGAAGTTCACCCTGATTTCCTTTGGCTTATTTGCCATGCTCCACTCCTCTGCTTTTATATCTCTAATTGTGCAAATTTTTACCCAAAAAATAACTCTACAAAAAAATATCTGAATAAACAAATAGTTTTCAACCCATGCTGGATTTTTATGCGTAGAAAATTGCCAGCAATTCTCATTATGACCTTTAGGCCTTGCTAATGCAGGGCCGTGGGGTCTCTTTTTAAAGGACGCAAGACAAATTCTTCCACAGCTTGTCGAACGCCCCCGTGGCTTTGAATAAAGGCTCCGAGCAGGCAGAGAAGGCGTCAGTTGCAACGGAGACTCTCCTTTGGGGCTGTCCTATAACGAATTTCAAGGCTACGCTGCCGTTCAATAGAATGAAGCAGTCCCGCCGTGGCGGGATTGCGGCCTTTAAAAAGAGACCCCGCGGTCCTGCCAGATGAAAGCCATAATTAGAATTGCTGAGGAGTGAATTCCTTACTTTCAAATTCGATCTTTATATAGGAGGTATCCATGCCCATTACTATTTCCGTGAAGACACATACAAGAATTGATATGGTAGATATTACCTCGTCGGTTCAGAACGAAATTTCAAAGGCAGGCGTAACAGATGGCATTTGTGTGGTCTATGTCCCCCATACTACGGCGGGTATGACAATCAACGAGGGCGCTGATCCTGCTGTCTGCCAGGATATGATTAAAAAATTTACTGATCTTGTGCCCCCAGATGCCGGTTATCGGCACATGGAAGGAAATTCCGACAGCCATATCAAGACATCAATTATAGGCAGTTCTGTCACCGTGATCGTTGAAGATGGTCGCCTGGTCCTTGGCACCTGGCAGAAGATCTTTTTTTGTGAGTTTGATGGCCCGAGATCGCGAAAGGTCTACGTTAAAGTCTAAGGGGCGACGGAAAAGCATATCCCAATTCCGGCTGTGGACCCATCTTGTTTTATGTTTACCTACAAATTGACTATTTTCGATTGGCGATTGACGATTAAAGGGAGTTTAGTTTTTTTCTCATCGCTGATTTGTGTGAAGGCCTTCGTTCATTTGAGGCTTACTGTGGGAGCGACCTTCCAGACGCGATTGTCGCGGTGTAGCGGCTGGAAAGCCGCTCCCACATAGTATAGATTATATGACTCCCACACTAATCCGCGATGTGTCATATTTTTCAATAGTCAATAGACAATAGTCAATAGTCAATCAGACAAGCCTAACGGACTTCGGGTTCAATCCGATCTCCAGTAGCCATTCCTGAACTGCCTGGTAGAGAAGCCTATAATAGTTTTCCGTGCCCCCCAGGCCCCGCCTGCCAAAGTAATAATTGATCTCAAGAAAAAAGGGGGCTGGCCGTTTCAAAGAAAGAGGGAACACAAAATCAACGGCTGCCAGGTTGATCCCGGTTTTTTCAGTCAAGACATGGGCCTGCTCCTTTCCTTTTTCCTGAAGATCCGGCTTCCATTCGCTATCAATAATTGCATCCCGGCTTATAGTGGTGATGACCTGTCCCGGTTTATTGGGGCGCTTCCAGTAGGTAATGACCCGTTTTCCAATAATCACCGCCCTGAGCACATTCCCGCCCGAAGGCACAAATTCCTGGGTAACAAACCCTGACATACCGGACCTTTCCCGGAGGATCAGATAATCCAACGCCTCTGACAGGGAGGACCTGTCTTCTACAAAGTATACACCCTCTGCCTCATGGCTTTTGTCGTCCTTGATCAAAAAGGGCAGGTTATGGGGGAAAAGCTCCGGGTCTGGATAGGCTTTCTTGAACTTATCGACCGTTGGCCAGCGCAACGTCACAGGGTGTAAGAGCCCGAAGTTTTGGAACAAAAGGCTCTGCCCCATCTTTCCCGGGTATTTGAAACGCATTTCATAATTTGGAAATATGAGCGCATCAGACCTTGAACAGGCTTGAAAGAGATCCTCCGGGCACCCTTGAGGGAGAATAATGACATTTGCACCCCGGATCAATTCGAAATCAGAGGAATCAAGACGGCGAGCCCCAAGAATCACTTGAACATTTGCATCAAAACATGGATGAAAAGAAAGGATCATGAACGGTTTGACTTTGCCCCTTTCAGGAGTTATATTTTTTTGTATATGTTACATTAGATATAAGGAGCAAAACAATGCCAATTTTTGAATTTAGATGTCTTGAGTGCGGTGACATATTTGAAAAATTGTTTATTAATTCAAATGATGAAGTGGACATGGCATGTCCCAAGTGCAAATCCCAGTCACTTGAGCGGGTGGTCAGCAGGACTAACTATGCCATGGGTGTGGGCCCGGGCGGAAATCAGCCGAAAATGACGACAAAACACTGCGGCCCTTCGAATCAATGTACGACCCTTGAGCTGCCAGGGCATACCAAATGAGCCATACGGACTTTCAACATGAACTTGATGATGATGATAAGGCGTTCATCACCGAGATTTTCTTTGAAGAGATAGTGAAAAAACTCAAAAGGATGGATGCGCGAATCGGAACGCTTAATTGTGATTTTGCAGGAGATCAATATAAAAACTGGAATATACAGTTCAAATCAAAAGGGCAGGGTTTTGAAATTGTCGACTTTGAATATGATGAGGATTCATGTGGTTTCAGCCTTGACCAGTGAAAGGCATCTCCACAGTGCGATAACCCTCCCTCGAGACATATCTTATGATTGAAACAAAATTCCTGGGAAGAGATATTATTAAAGAACCCACATGTCCGTTCTGTGGAATGCTTGTCGAAAAGCCAAAGGAGCTAAGCACCCGAATGCCGGGGGAAATGCCGGTTGGGGCATGTTCGTGCGGCGCCGTGTATGCGTGCGATGAAACCGGGCACAACCTGGGCTCAGCCATGATCGAAGCGCTGGTCTTCGGGTGTGACATGGATTCTGACCTGGCCTGGGGGCTTTTGCCAGACGACGATTATGTGGAAGAAATAGTTGAGCATTACGACTATGTAAATCATTCTATTGTAGCCGGTGGGGTTTTCGAAAGCCGTAGAATTTCAGGCGCTCTTTACTTCATACGATTGCATGACGACGTTCAAGAAGTCA
>JAIWDV010000038.1:0-2213 GCA_048632525.1 Bacteroidales bacterium
AAATGGTGGATGAAACCGTGGATATCATGCGGGCGGCCATTGCAGATGACACACAAATAAACGTAATCATCAACAACCGTTCCGGCGGCAATGCCCCGATCATCGCACAGAAGATTGCGAAAGAATTTCTTGCCGATCATTGATTTCCGCTACGCCAGTGCAAAAATCTGCACTGTACCGCTTTTGCCCTTAACCCTTGTGTCTGGCAATTCTTTCAATGGGAATTTGCCATTTATGCCGGCCCTGGTAGTGGCGCTGATAATTATTTCTGTGCCGAATTCCTTGTTCAGGCCCTGCAGCCGTGACGCAAGGTTAACCGTGTCACCTACGAGGGCATAGGACAAACGATCCGGGCTCCCTATGTTGGCTGCCACAACTTCCCCCGTGTGGATGCCGATCCCGTGAAAAAGAGGCGGGTATCCCCGTTGCTCAAGGTCCTGATTGACGGTATAGAGACGTTTCTTCATTTCAAGGGCCGCCTGTACCGCCATCATTGGGTGATCCTCTCTGAAGATGGGGGCGCCGAATACGGCCTCAATCTCATCTCCAATATACTGGAGCACCAATCCATGGTATTGCTTAATTGCCTCGTCCATTTCCTTGAAGTACCCGTTTATGATCTTCACGACTTCTTTGGGGGGTGTTGTTTCAACCATTGGCGTGAAGTTCCGTAGATCTGCGAAAAGCACTGTCACCTCTTTGATCTCTCCATCCAGAGATACATTCCCGGCAAGAATTTCATCCCGGATTTCTTCTGTCACATATTTGCCAAACGTCTCCTTGACAAAGTCGCGTTCTTTAAGTCCCTCGGTCATTTCGTTAATCACGTCACCGGTGTATCCAATCTCATCATTGGAGGTTACCCGCACTTTGTGTTCAAAAACGCCGTTTCGAACGCTTCGCAATACCTGGACGATTTCCTGCAAAGGTCTGGTGAGGTTGCTGCTTACCAGGAATGTCAGCCAGATGCCCACACTCACAAAAATCAGGGCCTCATAGAGCAGGGTTGATTGCAATTGTTCCAGAACCTGAGCGGGATCGCGATTGGTATGAAATGTCGGTCGGATCATATTGAGAATGGAAAAAAAAGGGACCAGATTGCAGGCAAAAAGGAAGGCAATAAGTCTCGTTCGGATGCGGATACGCGCCGTTCCGGGAGTCATGTACAGGCCCCCATTTGGAAAAAAGTAGGGCACCATCCTCCTTTGCAGGACAAATTCAAACACAAAAAAAGCTACAGTTGTGGTAATCAAACCAGTGTAAAAATTCATGAGAAATACACCATGGATCGCTTCCCGACCAGCACCGAATGCCCAGAACAGCATGGAATACAGCACGGCTGCTGTGACCCAAATGCCAAAGTCGAGTGCTATGAGAAAGAATGGTTCGTTGAGCAATTTTTGACGCGCCTTGACAGTATCCTCCTCTAATAGCGGCTTTTCCAGGAACCTGTTATTCAGGTAACGCCGAATGGGTCTTTCGTAGACTAAGGTTAACACCAGGGGCATTAGGAAAGCGAAAGGAATAAAAATCATATTTGTGCGTTGGACCAAATGTGCGATATCCAATGAAGGCCTCGATCCTGACCCGTGGGCCAAAAATAAGACGATCGAGACTCCAATAACGTTGGCGATTAAATTGGCAAAGAACATCGCGTTCTTGACACGGAAAAGATTGAACCTCGTCATGACCTTTTACCCCCGTCTTTCTTTCCGCCGGCTATGCCTTTAATGGAAAGATGTCAAAATACCGTGCAAATCAATAAATAAAATGAAAAAACACTCTTACATACGATAACATGTTTTTTCAAAGTTAGGAAGGAGGTAGCAGCCATTGTTGACATACAAGCAAAATTATCCTATAATTACACCTCAAAAAAGCGGCTTCTTATCACATCACTCACTGACACTTATCAGTTTAGCTTCATTATTGATGGCCCTGTAAAAAGTCAGGAATTCGTCATTTTTGCAGTTTCGTATCTAATGATTTCAGTGGGTTATAAGGCCAAAATTTAAGATTTCGACTTTTTACGAATGCATCATTATTCAATCTACAAAAGGCATACTGCCAAATAGGGGCACAAATACAGTAAATAATAAGCGTTCACAGGTTCAGGGTTCAACGTTCAGGGTTAGGGACAGGGACAAAATTGAAGACCCGAAGTCCTCGTAAAAAATGCTGGCTTTGCCACATTATTGCCAAATACCATGTTC
>JAIWDV010000038.1:2223-9346 GCA_048632525.1 Bacteroidales bacterium
ACCCGCCTGCCTCGCCTGTCATGTACGGAACGGGCATATCCCAAGAGGTCGGCAATGGCGGGCAGGTTTGTGGGGATGTGGAAGCGGTCGGTTTTCCCGTACAAAACGTTTACAAAATGACGTATGGTGATGAGAATGCAACCTTTGAACCCGTGAACGGTTACAGTAAATATAATAGAGCAAATGACAGTTTGTTTATGTGAGGCCGGCATTTGCTCCAGAGGAGGGAGGGGTGGAATTAAAACCAAGGTCAAATGATAAGATTATCCAGTTACTCGAAAAAGGAGTAGAAATCCCCAATCCATTGACTCTCGACATTGGCGATGAGGTGAAAATAGATAATATATCGGGCAACGGGGTCAAGATTTATCCGGGATGCCGCATCTATGGCGAGGAAATGGTCATCTCAGGGGGAGCACGGATCGGCTATGAAGGTCCTGTAACAATCGAGAACTGTCAACTCGGCCCCAACGTTGAACTCAAGGCGGGGTATTTCAAAAAGGCGGTTTTCCTGGAGAAGGCCAATATGACCTCTGGCGCACACGTACGTGACGGATGCATCTTAGAGGAACAGGCCAACGGTGCCCACTGCGTGGGGCTAAAACAGACAATCCTGTTTCCGTTCGTAACCCTCGGCAGTCTGATCAACTTTTGTGATTGTCTCATGGCGGGTGGAACCAGCCGTAAAGACCACAGCGAAGTGGGCAGCGCATACATCCATTTCAATTTTACTCCTGACAGCGATAAAACCACCGCCTCCCTCATAGGTGATGTCCCGAGGGGCGTTATGCTCAACCAGCCACCCATTTTCCTTGGCGGTCAGGGAGGCATGGTAGGGCCTGTGCGGATGGGTTACGGCAACATGGTGGCCGCAGGCACAATTCTTAGAAGTGATGTAACCAGGGACAACAAATTAATAATCGGGAAAACCCACCGCGGAAAAATTGTCGACTTCATTCCCAGGTCATACCCGCGTATTTCCCGCGTGGTGGAAAACAATATAATCTATCTGGCAAATCTCATGGCATTGGAACAATGGTATATTCATGTAAGACATCCGTTTTTCCGCAGGCAAGAGTTCGGCGAGCTTATTTATAGCGGAGCGCTCGACAAAATAATATTGGCTAAAGAGGAACGTATCAAGAGGCTCACAGCCATGGCGAACAACATAGCCGGATCCCTTGGGAAAAAAGAAACGGGCACGTCAACATCGGGTAAACGGGAGTTTTGCAATAACATCACGCAAGTTGCTGAACTCTTCAACTCCGAAATCATATCCAGGACGGGTGTGGACATTCGCAACCGTTTCCTTGACGGGTTTCATGCCCACAGCAAAGACCATGGAGGAAATTATATAGATGTTGTTCAAAGCCTTGCCGGGTCGATATCGCAGCAGGGCACGCACTGGCTTGACAGAATAATCAATGAGCTTTGTCTTCGGACAAAAGAGATACTACCATTATTAGGCATTTTTAGAAAAATAGCCGCTAACATCCCCAACAAGGAGAAATAATCTATGGGCAAACTATTCGGCACAGACGGAATCAGAGGAGAGGCCAACCGTTATCCGATGGATGCGGGGGTCGCGTTTTCTGTTGGTCAGGCAGTGGCCAAAATATTCAAGAAACCCGGACATAAGACCCGGGTGATCATCGGCAAGGACACCCGCATTTCCGGGTATATGCTGGAGAGCTCGCTCGAAGCGGGCATCAGTTCGATGGGAGGCATCTCTTATCTTGTCCGCGTACTTCCCACTCCCGGTATCGCTTTTATTGCTGAAAGCATGCGTGCCGATGCAGGTATCGTCATTTCTGCGTCACATAACCCTTTTCAGGATAACGGCGTAAAGATATTTTCCGGCAGCGGTTTTAAACTCTCCGACGAACAGGAAGAGGAGATAGAAGACCTCATGCTAAACGGTAAACTACCTGAAATGGTGCCGTCTGCTAAAGATATGGGTCGCTCTTACCGCATGGAAGATGCCCCAGGCCGGTACATCGTATTTCTTAAAAACACCTTTCCCCGGCATCTTTCAATGGAAAGTATGAAGATCGTCATTGATACGGCTAATGGCGCCACCTACAAGGTGGGACCAGCCGCGTTTACAGAACTGGGAGCCGATGTTACGGTTATTCATAATAATCCTGACGGCCTCAACATCAACGACAATTGCGGATCCCAGCATACCCGGAGCCTTGAAAAATTGGTGGTGGAAACCGGCGCAAACATTGGTCTCGCCTTTGATGGTGACGGTGACCGCCTGATCGCCGTGGATGAAAAAGGCCGTACTATTACCGGTGATCAGATCCTTATTATTTGCGCCAAAGTACTTAAAGACGAGGGCAAATTAAATAACGACCTTCTTGTAAGCACCGTGATGAGCAATCTTGGCCTCACCCTTGCCTGCAAAAAATATGGTTTCAATTACCATGCCTCCAAGGTGGGGGATCGTTATGTTTTGGAAGATATGCAAAAGATGGGAGCGGTGATCGGGGGAGAAGAGTCGGGTCACATGATTTTCTTAGACCACCACACTACAGGAGACGGCGTACTCACGGCCATGCAATTAGTCGCCGCCATGATAAAGGAAGGGAAACCCCTTTCCGAGCTGGCCGCCATGATGGACGTTTACCCCCAGGCGCTCATAAATGTTGACGTCAAGAGCAAACCGGAAATATCCACATTGCCACAGGTAGTCGAGGCGATCAGCCAGGTTGAAACTGAACTGGGGGACCAGGGTCGTGTACTGGTTCGCTATTCCGGCACACAGAACATGTGCAGGGTCATGGTCGAGGGGCAGAGCGATGATATTACCGAAAAATGCTGCAAACAGATAGCTGAAGCGGTGAAGACCGCCATCGGTTGATCATAAATATGGCGAGGCTTCGCTATATATCATCATAAAACAGACTACTTTAGTTTTAACAAGGAGATAATGAATGTCAATCAAAGTTTTGGTGACAAGAAATTACGAACATATGAGCAAAGTTGCGGCAGATATTGTCAGGAAAGATATCATTCAAACCCTGCGTAAAAAAAAGGAATATGTGCTTGGGCTGGCAACTGGAAGCTCTCCGACCGGTATGTACAAGCGACTGGTAAAAGCAGCCAAGTCCGGTGAGTTTGACAGCGCCCGCATACGCAGTTTTAATCTGGATGAATATGTGGGACTCCCCGGGAAAAACCCACAAGAACGGGTTATGCACCCCGAAAGCTATTGTTACTTTATGATACAGGAATTTTTTGGCCTTCTTAAGGATAAGTTCGTTGAAGCTAATGTGCCCTGCGGTTCTCTGATCGACCAAAAGAGATTGATGCGGGAGTTGAAGGACCATCCGGAGGCCTGGCGGGAAGCAGGCAGCGACGCTGGCAGGGCGATCGTCATCTCAGGCGCCTCTTCTGAATATCTTGCCTGGATCCGAAAAACAATACTGGATGGCTATGCGCGGCAAATCAAAAAGGCCGGTGGCATTGATTTACAGGTCATCGGCGTTGGCGGTCACGGCCATGTGGGATTCCACGAATCGGGCATTCCCTTTAAAGGCAGCAAAGTCCTGCTTATTAAACTGGATGATAACACGGTGCTCAATGCCGTAGCTGACGGCCATTTTCGCTCAAAGAAGGAATCACCCCGGTACGCCATCAGCATGGGAGCCGAACTGATCTACCAGGCAAGGACCGTGGTACTTCTTGCCAGCGGCAAACGAAAGATCGAACCGATCGCCGAGTCCCTGCTTGGAGACCTGACCCCGAAAATCCCCATTTCCTACGGACAGAAATATGCAGAAAAAGGCGGCAATATGATCTATGTTGTGGATAAAATCGTTGGACGGCAATTAATTGCCAATAAAAAGGCGCTTGGTCGTAAAAAAACGAAAATTCAAGACCTTTCATAGAATTATTGCTAATGAAAAGAAAAATAGAATGTATCAATTTCGATCTTGACTCAGTTCTTTATATCCCTTCCGAGTTCCTGGAAACAGCCCTTCGTATGTCTGTCAAGGCAATGATGCAAACAGGGCTGAAAGCAGGCCTTGATGAGGCATTGCAAAAGCTTATTGAAATTCGCTTTCTTAATTCAAATGCAAAAAATCATTTCAATGAATTATGTTTTTATTTCAATAAGAAATATGATCCTCTGATTATTGCCGCGGGTATAGAGAAATACTGGGATTGTAAAATCGGGACCATGACCAGCGCCCCTGAAACCAATCTTGCCCTAAGTGTCTTGTACAAAAAATATCCTCTGGCTATCATTTCCAATGGCCCACCCTTGAAGCAGGCGGGCAAGATCGTCAGGTTGGGCTTGAGCCACTTTTTCTCCAAATACGATGAAGAGCTGAAGGTCCAGGGGCACTACTTTTATTCGACAAATGACAAAATAAAGGCCAAGCCTTTTCCATATCTTTGGCTTCAGTCGCAAAAAGACATCGGCTATCAATTTCCCTGTGCCCTTATGGTCGGAGATCGTTATTGGGAGGACATTTTCGGGGCAAATAGACTTGGGATGATTACGGTAAAAATAAATAGAGGACAACATTCAAATGAAACCCCTGAAGGGGCCTTTGAAAACGCCTTTAAATCAGAAGCAATGAAGACTTTTTTTATGAAAAATTATTCCAAAAAAGAGATCATGACATTAATGAAACCCTCTTATACGATTGACAGTTTACTGGAACTTGAAAGACTTATCCTTGGCATTGAAAAAAACCTGTAAGGAATGACATTAATTCGGGGCTTATATCACAAGGAAACCATGAAACATCAAAAACAGAAAGTTGTCACAATCGGCGGTGGAAGCGGGCAGTTCGCCCTGCTGTCAGGCCTTAAAGACCTGGAGGACGTTGAAATCACGGCGGTGGTTTCAATGGTTGACAGCGGAGGCAGCACAGGCAGGTTACGCAATGAACTCGGGATACTTCCCCCTGGTGATGCTCTGAAGTGTATCCTTGCTCTTTCTCCCTATCAAGAGATAGCCCGAAACATTTTACTTAAACGCTTTGTCAACGACAGACGCCTTTTGGGGCATAATGCCGGCAACATGCTCCTTACCATGCTTTCTCAGTATACGGGCAGCTTTCCCTCCGCTGTTCAGGCCCTTGCCGAAATTTTAGATGTCTGCGGCACTATCCTGCCCGTTACCGTTGACAGGGCAACGCTTGTTGCCGAGTTGACGGACGGTACCCGAATTTACGGACAAACCGCCATTGACATCCCCCAGGGCACGCAGCGCGAAAAGATAAGGGATGTCTTTCTGGTCCCCCACTACAGCGATTCCATATCAGTATATCCGCCGGTAATTGAAGCCGTCCATGATTCGAATTACATCATTATCGGGCCGGGAGATCTTTTTACCAGCATTCTACCAAATCTCGTTGTTCCGGGCGTCAAGGAGGCGATCCAGAATACCGGGGCATCAGTCTTGTATTGCGTAAACATCATGACAAAATTCGGCGAGACCAATAATTTCACTGGGCGCGATTTTGTGAGTAGGCTTGAGGAGTGCATCAATCGACCGGTTGATGGCGTAATCTATAACACGGGAAAGCCGGAGGAAAAACTTCTTGAGCGATACAGGGAACAAAAAGCGGAGTTTGTTGAAATTAATGGTAATGACAAATGGTTGGAAAACCGCCGGCTTTACGCTTCCGATATCCTCGATATTTCAGGAGGCATAGTAAGGCATAACTCGAAAAAACTTGCAAATCTTATCAGGAAAATTATTTTTGAAAATTCAACACATCAGTAATAGTTCACCTTGCAGTTTTGTCTCGCTCAATTCCATGGGCATAACAATTTTTCTTTTTCTCTGTAATATGCCCGGCCTCTGAATCAATGTTTTATAGCTTTATAAAATTTGAGTCATCAATATTCCTGGATAAAAATATTTTGATAAAAGTTTATCTTTAAATTTTGAAACATTAACTCTTTTAGTAAAAAGAGATAAATAAACTCCTGCATTAGATATATCTTCCAATAACACAAATCCCATTATTTTATCATCTTTTATATATATTTTGCGCAAAACATTTTCGGTTTTATACTTAATTTCTTCTCCTTCCAGTTTTCCAACGACTATGAGTTTAAAACTCAATTTTTTTAAAGAATTCATATTTACCTGTTTTTCATATTCCCTTTTCATACCCAAAATATTATACGCTACAGTTTCCGCATGATTTACTGCAACGGGAAATAAACCATGAATTTTCCTTTCTCCGGAAACAAGTTCAACTGTTTCTGCGACATCCCCACATGCATAGATATAAGGATATTTTGTCTGGAGGTATTCATTTACAATAATTCCTGTGTCATATTCAATATCAGTATTCTTAATAAGATCAATGCTGGGTTTAACACCTGTTGCTGTTATATAAATATCCGCCTTTAATTCCCTTCCATCCGTGGTTAAAAGGCCTTTAACATATTCTTCTCCAATAAATTCTTTCCCCTCTGTATTTAACATTACATTAACACCCTGGGATCGAAGATCATTTTCAACATATTCAGCAGTTTCAGTATCTATTAGACGAGGCATTATCCAACCCCTTCTGTTGAGTACAGAAGATTTAATTCCAATCTTCGCAAGGGATAAAGCAATTTCAACACCGATAAATCCCCCTCCGACAATTATGGCGGTTTTCTCTCCACCTTCTTGTGCCATCCTTTTTATTTTATCTGTCCCGACAAATGTTTTAAAATCAGAAATGCCTTTTTTATCCGAACCTTTAACCGGTGCATATAATGAAGTGCCCGTAGCTATAACCAGATAATCAAATTTAATAATTTCATCATTTTCAGTTTTCAGCTCTTTTTCTTCAGGCATAATTTGAATTATCTTTTCACCAGACTTACAATTTACATTATATTTTTCGCAAAAGTCCTTACCTTCCCAGAACAAAACCTCTTCATTTCCTGTAATAAGATATTCGCCAAGGGACGGCGGTGAATATGGAGGGATTTTTTCAGCGGAAAACATAGTAATATTGTCATCAAAACCATTATTTCTTAATGTTTTAACAACATTTACACCTGCCGGTCCCATTCCTATTATTGCTACTTTCATGATTTACTCCCACACCCCTCTAATTTTCTCTATCCAAACAGATTTCCAACAGCATATGCC
>JAIWDV010000039.1:0-9331 GCA_048632525.1 Bacteroidales bacterium
GCGGGGCAATTGGGATATTCTTAAGGACTGTTCCATATCGCAATAAAGATGGAAAGTGCTCTGCCCTTCCTGAAAGCATATCAGAATCAGGATCCAAAGAGGTTAAAAAGAAATAGCGGGCAATTTTAATCAGAAGAATCACACATTGACAAGACATTGAGTGCGGCCAAGACTTATGTCAAAAAAAGGGTTAGCTCAAATTGAGCTAACCCTTTGTAATTTTATTGGTGCCGAAGGGGAGACTCGAACTCCCACAGGCATACACCCACTAGACCCTGAACCTAGCGCGTCTACCAGTTCCGCCACTTCGGCTTGGAAATAGGGTTGAAATATGTAATCTGAAAGACTATATTACATCATCGAGTCTTGTCAATAGCTTTAAAGGAAGTACTTTCAGAAATGACAATAATTTACGATTTGGAAGAAGTTAAAGGGCCGTTAACAAATCCAGTGTTAACCATAGGGAATTTTGATGGTGTCCACAAAGGCCACCTGGCCCTTTTTGACAGGGTAAAAGAAAGGGCAAGGGCAATAGGCGGGCAGTCGGTTGTCATGACCTTCGAACCACACCCCATAAAGGTCATGAAGCCTGGGAACGGTCCCCCATTGATTACCCTCGGAGAGCAGAAACTAAGGCTTATAAACGATGCCGATATTGATGTCATTTTTTTCATACCTTTCACAAAACAGTTTGCCGCAATTTCAGCTCGGGATTTTGTTCAGAACATTCTAATTAAAAGAATTGGCATGAAGGAATTGATAGTTGGATACGATTACGTCTTTGGTCGTAACCGGGAGGGCAACATTAAACTCCTCCAGGAGATGGGGAATCACTTCGATTTTGCAGTACATGTGGTTGAACCGATAAGCATTGACGATAGCCTGGTATCCAGTACCTCCATCCGAAAACTGGTTCATGAAGGCAATCTTTCCAGAGCCAAGGCCTTATTGGGGAGAGATTATCAGATCAGCGGAAGCGTGGTGAAGGGAAAGAACAGGGGTGGGAGGCTTCTTGGCTTCCCTACTGCGAATTTGAAGCTTATTGACGAGTTGACACCAAAAGTTGGGGTTTATGCTGTAAAAGTGCTGATTGATGATCAAACCTATGAAGGATTGACCAACGTTGGGTATAACCCTACGTTCGGCAATGGCGTATTCTCGGTAGAAACCCATATTCTTGATTTTTCAGGGGACCTTCTCGGTAAATCTATCAGGGTCAATTTTATCCAGCGCCTGAGAGATGAAAAAAACTTTGAGACCATAGGAGATCTGGCAGACCAGATTGGTCAAGACGTTAAGGATGCGAGGACATTATTTAAGAAGCTAAAAAACCCGTAACTCAGGTTCAGGGGTTCACAGTTCAGTGGTTCAGGGTTTTCGCCTTAGGCGGATGAGAGAGTGATAAAGAACAAACGGTTCGAAGTTACCAAAATTTTCGTATGACCGAACAAACCCGAAATCTAAAATCCAAAATCCCACAGATTTGGTTGCAATTTCTGCGAAATATGTGTAAGAGTGCTTCCAAGCACCCGGTCAAAGCCGAAACTGCCAATTTCCACTTTCTACAGACTTTGTTACCCACTTAACGAGATCTGAATTTACAATGGAAGGAAAAAATGAAAAGAAAAAATGCCGCATTTGAAACAGACTTGACCCTGAATCGAAGATCATTTTTAAAACTGTCAGGGCTGCTCGGTTTGGGTCTGGCATCGGCAGGTATCCTGCCTGCATCAGCCGAGGCCGTAAAGTTCAACCGCAAGACGTATAAGGTTTCGAAGACCCGGTTGGCCATGGGGACCTTTGTGTCCATGACCCTTATCCATTCTTCCAGGGATAAAGCAGAAGAGGCGATGGGCCAGGCCTTTCAGGAGATAGAACGACTTACGCGGTCCATGAGCCGTTTTGATGAGGCAACTGCAGTAGCCCGATTGAACAGCGATGGTTTTTTGAAAGACGCACCACCCGAAGTTTTCGAAGTAATTGCCGGAGCAATGGATTATTACCGACTTACCCACCAGGCCTTTGATATATCGGTTAAGCCGGTTGTTGATCTTTTCAGGAAAAATTTTGCCCAGGGAAACAGCCGGCCACCTGACGGGATCGAATTGAGGCAGGCACTCGACCTGGTTGGTTCGGATATGATCGAACTGAAAGGGCGCAGCATCCGGTTCAAAAAACCAGGCATGGGAATTACCCTGGATGGTATTGCAAAAGGCTATATTGTGGACAGTGCATCTAAGGTCCTTACAAGGCACCAGATAAAGAATTATCTAATTAATGCCGGGGGAGATATAAGGGCCATGGGGTCTCGGAGTGATAAAAAGGCATGGTCTGTGGCCATCCAGGATCCTAAGAAAGAGAAACAGTATCCGGACGTAATCCGCCTGACTGATGCGGCTATTGCCACCTCTGGAAACTATGAAGTCTATTTTGATCGGGAAAAGATGTTTCATCATATCGTTGATCCAAGGACAGGACTGTCTCCCAGATTGAGCTCCAGCGTATCAGTCACAGCGCACACAGCCATGGATGCGGATGCCCTTTCAACCAGTGTATTTGTTATGAAGCCCACCAATGCAAATCGGTTCATCAATTCCCTTCCCGGGTGCGAATGCCTTGTAATAGCCAGGGGTGGCAGGACGTTTAAATCTTCAGGCTGGAAGAGCGTGGCCATATAAGCACCTCAATTTTTTCCATGAGTTTTAATAAGCTGGGAGGGTAAAGTGCTGAAATGGCAATCCCTCCCATTCTTTTTGACAGGGCATGAGCCTCATCAGGTTCTAAGAGGTCTGTCTTATTAAGAACCAAAAGCGTGGGAGTTCTTTGCAAATCCAGGTTGGCCAGGATTTCTTCAACGGTCGCAATCTGTTTCTCCAGATATCCGCTCGTGGCATCCGCCATGTGAAGCAACAAATCCGCATCATGAAGCTCTTCCAGCGTTGCGGCAAAGGCCTCCATGAGACTTTTTGGAAGGTTTCTGATAAAACCGACCGTGTCTGTTATGATTACCTCACGGTCCCTGGGGAACCTGAGCCGTCTGCTGCTGGGATCCAGTGTTTCAAAGAGACGGTCCTTGGCGCCCACATGACTGTTGGTGAGCGTATTCAATAGGGTAGATTTTCCGGCATTGGTGTATCCCACGATGGATATGACAGGCAACCTTCTGACGTCCCTCAACCTCCTCCTGCCCGCTCGCTGGCGTTTGATGCCCTTTAACTCAAGGTTCAACCTTGTTATCCGTTCCCTGACGCGGCGCCGGTTAATTTCCAGTTTTGTCTCCCCCGGACCCCTGCCTCCGATTCCTCCGGTAAGCCTGGACATGGCAGTATTCTTTGTGGCCAGCCTGGGAAGCAAGTACTTCAACTGGGCAAGTTCCACCTGGATTTTCCCTTCCCGGGTCACGGCTCGCCTGGCAAATATATCAAGAATGAGCTGGCTTCGATCAATGATTTTCAACTCAGTGAAATCCGTTAGATTTTTCACCTGAGCCGGAGTTAATTCATGGTTAATAATCAAGAGATTCGAACCCGTCTGGAGACACCTAATCGCCAATTCGCCCAGTTTTCCCTTCCTTATTAAAAAACGGGGGTCCGCTTTTTTGATAAGCTGGACAACTCTCCCAACCACCTCTATATTGTCAGATATCGCAAGCTCCTCCAGCTCATCAAGATATCCTTCCTCCTGCCATCTGGGACCCGTTGTCACGCCAACCAAAAGAGCCCTGTCTTTTTTTTCCAGTAAGCGTGCAGATTGAGTTCTTGCTATTTCAGCCTCAAGGGATTGAACTAATTCCAGGAAATCGACGTTCAATTGCCCGATATCAGCAACCCGGTTTACGATCCATCCCCTTCCATCACTGTTCTCCGGCAAGACATTGGCGTAAGAAATAGGGCCCGGGATCCCTTTTTCATCCACCTGCACACACACCATAAGGTCTAAACCCAGTAAAACCAGGTCCGTTATGTCCTCCTCAGAAAGCGGTTCTCCGTTTAAATGGGTGTGAATGCATCGAAGGCCTTTGAGGCGGCCGGCTCCGAGCCTGTATTTGCTCAGGTCAGGAATAGAGATATGATTGTAATCACCCACGATCACAAAGGCTACCTCTCCTTTCCGGGTTATGAGCAAGGCAATTTGTCGTTTAATGTCGTGGGAAAGAGAAGAAATCTGGCGTGTCAGTTCATGAGAAATGATCTCATGGCCGGATATCCTGCGGCGGTAAAGTTTTTGGAGTAGTCTCTGTTGGCTGGCCTTGAGCCCGCCTGTCTTGCCATGCGCTTTCTCGATGGCTTAGGCCCTTTTTGGAAAGTGGTTGAGTGGCTGCAATTTTATATGCCCGGTTCCTCTTCTGTATAGTCGCCGAAGGCTGTCAGTTCCTTCCGGAAAGTTAATTTAAAAAATCCAGTCGGGCCATTCCTCTGCTTGGCTAAAATTATCTCGGCAATATTCCGGTTTTCTTCTGAATCCGGGTGGTAGACCTCGTCCCTGTATATAAAGGCAATTACGTCTGCATCCTGCTCAATGGCACCGCTCTCCCGCAAATCTGCCAACTGAGGTCTCTTGTTGGGCCGGTCCTCGACCTTTCTATTTAACTGTGACAGGGCCATGACAGGCACGTTGAGATCTTTTGCCAATGCCTTGAGCATCCTTGATACCTCAGATATCTCAATCTGCCGGGATTCAGCGGATCTGCGGCCCTGAATTAACTGTAGGTAGTCAACAATGACAAGGGCCAGGTCATGTGATTTTTTCAACCTCCTGCATTTCGCCTTCATCTCAAGCACGCTGATTGCCGAGCTGTCATCGATAAAAATGGGCAGCTCTGTCAGTCGATTGGCTGAGTCCGTCAAACGCTCCCATTCTTTGTCTCTCAAGAATCCGGTCCTTAATTTGGTGGCGTCTATACTGGCGTCAAACCCCAACATCCTGATGCCGAGCTGCTGTTTGGACATTTCAAGAGAGAAAACGGCTACTGCTTTCCCGGTTCTTTTTGCCGCATTATACCCGATATTAAGAGCCAGTGCAGTTTTTCCCATACTGGGCCTGCCCGCAATAATTATCAGGTCCGAAGGCTGCAGGCCTGCTGTCAATCGGTCAAAAGCCTTAAAATCGGTGGGAACGCCCGTCACAAATCCATCAGAGGCCGAAGTACTCTCAAGCTTCTTGAAACTTTCCTTAATAACCTGTCCCAGGCTGTCAAGGCCCTCCCTGACCTGATCCTCGGCAATATCAAAAATGGACTGTTCAGCAAGTTCAAGAAGGCCTTCAGTGTCTTCCCATTCCTGGAAGCAGGCTTCAGAAATAGTGGAACACTGGCTGATCAGCTTCCTTCGTACGGAGAGATCTTTGACGATCTGGGCGTGGTAAGCAATTCCAGCGGATGTGGAAACAGTCTCAACAATGGAGGGCAGGTAGTCGGAGCCCCCTATTCTTTCCAGTAGGTTTTTCTTGGTAAGAAATTGGGATAGCGTAATGATATCAATTGGTTCACCATGATTGTATAAATAGATCATACCCTCAAAAATGGACATATGGGCCTCGCGGTAGAAATCATCGGCCGATAAGATGTCCATGATCTGATTCATACTGTCATTATTGATCAATACGCCTCCCAATATAGCCTTTTCTGCCTCAATATTATGAGGGGGGACCTTCAAATAGGTAGGCGCTGTTTTTTCTTTTGCTTGAGGCATTATCCCTCTTTCTCTTCCGCAGGTTCAACAACCACCCTAATGAGGGCTGTGACCTCGGGATATATCTTTACCGGTACCTCGAACTCTCCTAAAGATTTTATTGGTTTTTCCAGAAGGATCTTCCTCCGATCAATGACAACGCCCTGTTTTTCAAGACCAGAAGCGATATCCATACTGGTGACCGAACCGTACAGTTTTCCTTCTTCCCCTGACTTTTGTAAAAGGGTGATCACGGTTCCTTCCACCTCTTGTTTTATCTTCTCAGCGGCCTCCCTGGCTTTTACCCGTCTGACCTCAATTTTTTTACTCTGCAGTTCAAGGGCCTTTATGTTTTGTGGACTGGCATCAAGCCCAATACCCTTCGGGATCAGATAATTCCGTCCATAACCTTTGGTCACATCAACAATATCTCCTTCGAGGCCCAGTTCATCCACATCCTGTCGTAAAATAATTCTCATAGGTAATCCCTCCGTCAACGAAATCAGCTTTCCATTCGCCTGTGTATTTTCCTGAAATCAACCCACTGATCGAACAGCCCAGCGAGAGACAAAGCTACAAAAAAAAGCTGTTGAACTACAATCAAAAAATAAACGCCAATCCTCAACCAGGATGGAACACGATATTTATTCAGGAAAAATAGAACGATGGACAGCCCGTGAAAAAGATAAATAATCATTATGATAATCAGGGCGTTAATGGCCAACAACTCTATACCCTCTGATGGCAAAAATAAAGCAAAACCTGCACCAATCACGCCCCAAACCAAACTATCCGGTGCCTGCCAATGATCCGTAGGAGCAAAGGCAGGGTAGCCAAGATTTCCCATCCTGAATAACGGTTTGGCCACAACCACATTGAGCCAAACGGCAAATCCAGTGCCGATAATCATAAGGGAAGGATAGATTTTTAAAATGATAGCCATAAAGGCCTTTCCATATACTCCCAGCTCACCGGCATTTTCCTGCGGCATTCCCATTTCTTCATATATTTTTATGGTCGCTTTTAGCTGGGCCTCTAAATAGTTAAATGTCATCTCAAATGGTCCCATGCCTTTTGAAAGAGCGAGAAAAAAGAGGAACCCAAGACCCAGCAACAGCATGAACGCAGTTCCGAAAAAAACCGTCTGCCCGAGGCTAAACTTCCTTCTGAAAAGCTCGGATAAAGCAAGCCCCAGGAGGCTGAATTCTATGCAAAAGATAATGATTTGCGGAGACCCTGTCAGCCTGGCAAACAGCCCAATAGTGATGGTTGCAAGGGCGGCAAGTTTTACCCCCTGATAAATCCCCAATTTTGATGAATAATAAAGGAATGGCAAAGGGGCGAGCAGGCTAAGAAACGGGCCAAAAAAGGGAATCCAAGCGGAGGATAGAAGAATTAAGGCCCCCCAGCCCACGCATCCCAGTATGTCTGTCTTTTTCATGGGATTTCGGGAGTGGCAAAACCACCAGAGGCTAAAAAATACATTTCAGGTCTGTTCCAGGGGATTTCCGACTATCTCACGAGAGATGTGGTATAAGGTAACAGAGCCATGTTTCTTGCTCTCTTGATGGCCAATGATAGTATCCGTTGGTGCTTGGCGCAGTTACCCGAGATTCGACACGGTGTGATCTTTCCCCGTTCGGTTGTGAAATACCTGAGGGTCTTGTAGTCCTTATAGTCAATTACAAGGTTACTATCTGCACAAAACTTACATATTTTTCTTCTATGATAGGTCCTTCTGAATTTTTTCTTATTATCTCCGTAACTGCTTTTAGGTCTATTGTATGCCATTTTTACCCTCTTGATCCTTTACCTTCTCACTGTCTTGATCATGGCTGACTTCCTCAGTGGGTTTCGCCTCATCGCCTGTTTCAGCTTCGCCTGCTTCAGCTTCACCTGCCTCTGTTTTGGGCTTTAACGCCTCAGGGTCTGCATTGTCACTCAGCTTAATCGTCTGGTATTTAAGGATCTTGTCATCAAGGTTGAAGTTCCTGTGAAGTTCAGTAAGGAGCCCAGGTTCCCCACAATACTGTAGAAGCACATAGTAGCCTTTATCGAATTTTTTTATCTGGTATGCCAGGGTCTTTTTGCCCCATTCATCCACCTTGACAACCACGCCGTTGTTTTTCTCAATAAGGCTGTTAAACTTGTCTATAACGCCTCTACAGTCTTCCTCCGCCAGCTCAGGGTTGATGAGATAAAGGGTTTCATAGTATCTCATATATTCATTCTCCTTTCGGCCTTTCTTCTGATGAACTCGTTTGGTTCCGTAAACGACCTCGGTAATTGAAATTTTTTCCGAGTAGTTATAAGGAACAAGGAGCAATTCAAGAACTGTCTTTAATAACATCGCTTATTTGCGTTGTCAAGCAATTTTAAATTCGATCTGCTCAAAATTGGAATAATGGAATTATGTGCCTTTTCTTAGAAGGCTGTATACATCTTCGGAAGGAAGCCCGTGAATTCGAACCGTTTTCAGCCTTGACCGTTCTCCCGAAGTAATTTCGACACCCCCCTTGGGCAGTCCCAATTTTTTGGCAATCAATTCTATAAGTGCCTTATTGGCTTTACCCTCAACTGGCGGGGCCGTCAGTTTTACCTTGAAAACTCCTTTTTCCTCGCAAACTATTCGATTCATAGAAGATCTTGGCAACACCTTTACCTCGATAACAGTCTTGCAATGATCCTCCTTCCCCACGGTGTCAATCCTTTCCAATTATCCGCAGCAATTCCTATTATGACCTTTAATAAAGAGACCCCGCGGTCCTGCCACATGAATGACATAATTACAATTGCTGAATTATCCGAGACGCACTGCCAACTGCATCAGGCTCTGCACCAGGAAAGACTGGATGAAAATAATGGCTAAAATTACAAGGATCGGCGAAAGATCCAGGCCTCCCAGGCTTATTGGTAACCTGCGCCTGATCGGATAAAGCACAGGTTCTGTCACAGAGTTCAAGAAGCGGACGATCGGGTTGTATGGATCCGGATTGACCCAGGAAATAACGGCCCGACCGATAATAATCCACATATAAAGTGTCAATGCGATATCAAGAATTTTGGCTACGGCAGCCAGAAGATTTCCTAATACAAACATGTTCTCTTAATTCCTCGCCCGTTTAAAGTATATGAAAAAAATAGGGTATGTCAGAGCAGGCCGTAAGCCGGGTTCTGTTTCCCAAAGCAGTCACCCGCTTCTGGGACAATGACCATTCCTCTAGCCTCGACGTTACCATCGAGATCAAGCGACCTACCCGGGAACTCGGGCGGACCACCCTCAAGTGTTCCCCTATTTGGTCTTGCTCCGGGTGGGGTTTACCTAGCTCCCGCCGTCACCGGCGGAACTGGTGAGCTCTTACCTCACCGTTTCACCCTTACCCCCGCCGATATGCAGAAAATCGGCGGGGGCGGTTTTTTTTCTGTGGCACTTTCCTTCCTGTCACCAGGACTGGGAGTTACCCAGCACCCTGTCCTACGGAGCCCGGACTTTCCTCCCCCCTGCACAAAGGCAAGGCGGCGGTCATTTGTCCTGCTCCAACATACCCATCTTAATACCTGAATCTTGCACCAAGTATCGTAGCGAGGCGCAGAAAGCCTTGTGTTTAAAGCGAAGTTGGAGTGATTTTGACCCGCAGGCATATTACCTATATGTTGAGGAT
>JAIWDV010000040.1:0-9256 GCA_048632525.1 Bacteroidales bacterium
GGATGGGGAGCGCAGCTTGGCATGGAACCTCCTGAAGTTTTTCAGAACCTTAAAGAGAACCTGCTTGTTGTGGAGATGCCAGATCCTGACAGGGAAGAGATACTCAGGAAGATTGGCTGCAATGTAATCTGGATTGATCATCATACTTATTTGCATAAAGGACAACGTCTTGATAGAAGTCACGGGTTAAGCAGCCTGGAGCAGTTTGCAGATATTGTCGGGTATGCTTTGTCTGACAGGGAAAGACTGATTGCATTGAACGACCGAGGTTATATCTGGGCCATGGCAAGAGAAACTGTATGCACCCTTGATGATATAAAGAAGATGAGAAGGGAAGATTTAGAATCGCAGGGATACACAGGCGAAGTGCTCAGCGCATCAGAAAAAGATTACAATGCAAGAATAGATTTTACGCACTTCTCCCTTGTCACCACAAAACTTGATAAGATCGCTTACATCGCTCAACTTCACCAGATGCCGACAGATAAAGAGTTTAAAAAATATAGAGAAAGCGGCAAGGAAGGTGATCTTCCGGTCAGAAATATCCTTATTTTGACTTTGAGTAGTGACGGAAAAAATGTGGTTGAGGTAAACTTCTTTGGAGCATGGAAGTATAAGCAAAGGTTCAGTCACTTCTTAAAAGATAATGGCTTCAATTCCACCGAGTTTGTAATCTGGGAAGGGGGTAACAAAGGTAAAGCCTTTTTCTGGGGCGGGAAAAGAACCGCTAATAACGCTGTTGATGATATGGCCGATGCAATACTGAATATTCTGATTGGTCAGGACTGTCCATTGCTCAAATTTTCCACAGTCTTTTTCTATCCTTTTAAAATCAAAAATGGAAACAGAACCAACAACACAGGGCGTTGGCAAAAAGAACGCTTTGATATCAACAAGCCAGAATGCTATCAGGAATATATCTACTTTCATCCATACGTCAGAGATATTCTTTTCCAGAGAAAAAATAACACATCATCCGATTGCAAAAAAAACAATAAAATCGACAAATTGCCTCCTATTGCGTACTACGAGTTCAAATCGCAAAAAAACGGATTCGTGGGCGGCAACCTGAAAATAGAGTATAAGTCAGGAGCTGACAATAACGCATCGGTTGAAACGATCAGTTACCCTGTCACCCATCTTGCCATTCACGAATTCTTTAATGATATTGCTATAATGGCTATTCAGGTAACTCAAGAAGCAGGCGAGGATATAAGAAAAAAATTCTTCTGGAAACAATGTATTGCAATTGAAGAATTCAGACAGAATAGGCTGACCTGTCGCGACGCCCTTAAATTCAATGAGCTTGCCAGAAAAATATATCTATCATTTCCTGAACAATTCAAGGAGGGCAAGATTCCTCTTTCGGTTAAGATTGAGCTGAGGAGCAAAAAGAACTCCAATGGTTACACGAAAGCACACACTTTTTCTGAAGATAAATTCAGATACCAAGAGATTAATCCTGTAAAAAGCGAGATTATAGACGACCTTGTGAGTGAATTTCTTGGTTATGATGATCCTGTGGATAAGAGTTTTCATGGACTGCTGGATGATAGAATGGTCGTTTTCACCTTCCTGTGCTTTGCCGGAGAACTCAAATCCAAATGCAAAGATACAATAGATGAACATGAAGCACTATTTTCAAGAATTATGTATGTGGATCAAGCTGGTGAGGGGTACAAATATAAGAAGGAATTTATTCGTGCAAAGATGAAAGACCTGGTTTATCGCCGATGGTCAGAAGATGGTTCATTATATGGTTATACCAGATATTCAAGCGCATACACTGGTTTTGGCAATGACTTTATTGAAAATGTTTTTCAAGACTTCAATTCAATGTACTTCCAGCTTGCCCTTATTTCTCTCTATTACCGTTCATCGTTGATAGATTTTTCTGACGAAGTAGGGCAAACAACGCAGAAGCTTGTAAACAAGAAAGACCAAGCAATATATCGTGAATTATTCTTAAGGTTAAAAGCAGATTTCATGCAGTTTTCCAACCTTTACTGGTTTCAGGAAGTGACCAATCAGGATCAGGGAATCGAAATATTTGAACTTTACAAAAAGTCGTTTGAATTTAAAACCATGTATAAACAGATTAAAGATGAAATAGACCGAGGAGACGAATATCTGAACATCTTGCAGCAAAACAAGTTGAATGATTTCACGACAAACTTCAGCATATATGGTGTTGTTTTGGCAGGGCTTGCAATACTGGTGGGATTTTTCGGTATAAATTTTAAGTTCTTCGGACTTGAGAATGCATGGGGACTTCTCTGGTATGTGCTGTCGATTCTTTTTTTGATATACGCTCTTAAATCTTCTATCCGCCGAAGAAAAAGAGAGTCTGAACAGTTCCTTGTATCTTCTTTCCACCGGCTGAAAAGATGGTGGGCAAATGTTAAGACAAGACGGGAGCAATAAATGGGTGATTACTATTTAAGGGTTGAAGCTGTCAACCTGGACAACTTCGTATATGACACAAACGATATCAGTACTATCAGGGGCGGCAGCTTTTTATTGCTTGATACAGTGAATAGACTGGAATCCGCACATGATCTCAAAGGGTTATTGGAGAAAGTTTCTACGGGCGCCAGCGCGGGGCTTTTCCGCATTATTGGAAACGATCCTGATGATGTTAAAAAAAGAGTCAAAGATTATTTAAACAAGAAAACCGAAGGACATGCTACATTTGTGGTAGATACTATTGACGGAACTGGGTTGAATTTCAAAACAATTCAAGAAAAGCTACTTGCCAAAAATAGATGGTCTCAGTGGCAGCAGTTGACTATCCCGTGGGGCAAGGGATGGAAGGGGTCTGAAGCGCCTTGTTTTTTTGACGGTATCCGGCCAGGATTAGAGGATGAGGTAGTGGCGGGAAAAGGCGTCAAGAAAGTTTCCAGCTCAGTCAAGTTCCGGCGAAATAGTAGAAAACAATTAAGAAAGGATATCTATGCCCGTATTTTAGGTCAGGAGAGTTGTCCTTATGAGTTCACAAGCAATTTAGAAAATTTGAGTGAAGATAAGGGTCAGGGTGTTCTGAACAAAAAAATTGCGTTTATCTATGTTGATGGCAATAAGTTTGGCAAAATACGCGATGAAAAGTGCACTGAAGAAAGAATGCTTCAAGGATTTGACAGGTCTGTTCAGGAAGATTTCAGGAAACCAGTTCTGCAAAAATTGTTGTTTCACATGACCGACAACTATGCATCTCGAACTTCTGACGGAGAACTCCGTCTGGAGACTCTGCTGTGGGGCGGAGATGAAATCGAATGGGTTGTTCCAGCCTGGAAAGGATGGGAAGTGTTGAGGCTCTTTTACGAATTCGATCCGCCTCCCGCTTATGATAAAACTCCTCTTACACATGCAGCCGGCATTGTTTTCTGTCATCACAATGCGCCGATTCTTCAAATCAGAAAACTTGCCCGCGGCCTGGCCGACCTTGCAAAATCAAGATTGGTTTCAAGTTCGGAATCACACAAACAAAGCGATATCTTCCACTATCTGATTCTTGAGTCCTTTGATATGCTTGAAGGCAGTCTTGATCCTTTTTTGAAACATTACTATAAACCTATTGATTACAGAGAGTTGCTTTTGAAAGGTCTGGAAATGCAAAGTTTTTCAAAACACATGAAAACTGTTCGTTCCGATTTCCCAAGAGGAAAGGTCTATGAAATTATTGCGGCTCTAAAAGAAAAGAAAGATGTTGATGATATAAAAGAACGAGGTGTTTCCTCTTGCCCTGCTTCTCGTCGAAAAGAACTGAACAATGCAATTAACAGTTTGTTGAAAGGCAATATCAATCGTTGGTTTGTCATAGCCGATCTTTGGGATTTTGCAAAGGAGGTATGAAATTATGGCGCTTTATTTCAAAATGGAGATCAGCCTCAAAATTCAGGCGCCTTTTCTCTGTTCTGCAACAGGTCCCGGAAGTTGGGGAATTGATTTGTCGTTTAACCGGAACCATGAAGGCAAACTTTCCATTCCCAAATCTCATATCAAAGGAAAATTACGAGAAGCATGGAGGGAGCTGAAAAAAACAGGAGCGTTTTCTATTGATATTAACCGCTGGCTCGGGAAGGGTTCTGGTGATGATGCTGGTGATTATACTCCTCACAGAGGTTTAATGATATTTTCTGATTTTGTTTGCTCAGATAAACAAGATTTTGGTCAGACCCATCGCATTCGTATTGAAAAAACCTCCGGCACTGCCGGCGAAGGCGCCCTGATTACGGCAGAAACGCCGCATCTTAGTGGAAAAATAACTAAATGGAGTGGTGAAATAGCTTTTCCTGCCGTGGACCAGACTGAAGGGGAAAGGGTAAAAGAGCACATACTAACCGGTTTGAGATGGATCACGGCTCTTGGAGCGGAAAAAGGCGTTGGATACGGCAGACTTGTGGAGGTGACATCTGAGCATTTTAACAGGGAGGAAAGCAGGACAGACATAATCAGCAGCCCGTCGGATACCATCGGACTTGCCATAACCATGGTTGATCCTTTGATGATCGGCGGTGTGAGAATCAAAGACAATTATCTAAAGAGTGAAAAAATACTTACAGGAACTGTGATTAAAGGCGCTCTTGCACAATGTGTCCGGCGCAGACTTAATCTGAATGGCAATCAAGAGCTTAACAAGTCAACTCCCGGCGCAACTGAAGCAGGTATATCCAACCTGGTGAGGCATTTTGAACAGTTGAGGATAACTCACGCCTTTCCTTCGCGGCAGTCCATGGTCCGCCCTGTAAAAGCACCCCTTTCACTTGTTAAAGCCAGGGACTTGCATGATATCGCCCTTTGCAAAGAACCGGAATTGATCTATGACAAAGCGCCCGCATTTGCGATTGACTGGAAGGATTCTTCAGATGTAAATTTCGCCTATGGATGGGCACAGCCCAAAACTTTGGCAAGAACACGCACGGCTATTGATACCATAACTCGAAGAGCCGAAGAGGAAAAACTTTATACTTTTGAATATATCTGTCCTGTAGATGATCAGGACAAAGAGATAACCTGGTTAAGTAATATTTATCTGCCTGAGAATCTGAATGAAGATGAGCGTGAGAAGTTGTCATATGAAATCTGCCTTGTAGCTCATAACTGGTTTGATTACATTGGAAAAAGGGACAGCCGCATAAAAACAGTCCGCGTTTCATCAGAGCCGTGGCCTTCTGCCGTTAGCGGACTCGACATAAGCCGGGACAAAATCACTGTACTTACTCTTCAAAGTGATGCTTTGATCCTTGATCCATGGGAATTGAAAGTAGAAGACAAAAATTCCTTATTTGAAGCATACAAAGAATCTTGGAACAATATCTCAGACGGTGCTTTTGAGCTGAAACGTTTTTTTGCCGCTCAAAAACTAAGAGGCGGTTATATAGGAAGACGCTTCAGGATAAATAGAAAGTATTACCCATTCTTTTTGACGAATGCGAAAAGCGTTTTTGTGCTGGAAATAAAGGATCAAGCAGAAGCTGAAAGACGCGTTGAAATTTGGCTGCGCCGCGGACTTCCCATCCCAGACTGGGCTTTTGAACGTTATGGCAGGTCATCTGGCGGGAGGCTTGATTGGCAAAAATGTCCATTTACACCGGAAAATGGTTTTGGCGAAATTATAATAAATTTATCCTGCCATTGGGAACATGCCCCGGGAGGTTGCAATGACTGATTCTGTTATGCTTAAGGGTGATGATTTTGTTAATCGCTATAGGCTTGAAGGAAAACTGACCGCCACGAGTCCATTTCATCTGGGCAGCGGTTTTGTGGTGGAAAGAAAAGGACTTGATAACGAAAAGACGAAAAAACCGATACAGGTTTCTGCCATAGCTACCGATCATTCAGAACGTCCGGTTATACCAGGAAGCAGTTTAAAAGGCGCATTACGTGGCTATTTGCTGAATGTCTTATCGACCATCAACGGCAGTCAACAGAAAGAGAGCGCTGAAGTACTGGCAAATGATCATGATTATGATACTTCTGATCTCAAAGAAAAAAAACAAAAAGATCAGATAGCTTTTATGAGAGAAAGTGCAAGTTTCCTGGAAAGGCTGTTCGGAACTCCATTTGCCGAAGGTAAAATAGAGGTCTGGGACGGAGAGTGCGTGTCCTCTGAGTATCCAATAGATGATAAACTCAGTGATTCAGAAGTTGCCCCCTACTGGAACCACAGGAGGTTTACCTATGTGGACCAGTCGGTTGCCATAGATCCCAAGACCAACACCGCTATTGACAAAAATCTTTATAGCTTTGAGATTGTGCCTCCAGGCGTAACCTTTGCCATCAATATATGCGGTCAGAATCTTAGCGAAATTGACATAGGCATGCTCATATTCGGTCTCGAAGCCTTTAATTCAGAGATATGGCCGTTGACTCTCGGTGCCATGGGCGGAAGGGGATTTGGACGATTCAGTTTCGAGTTGACCGAACTATACTGTCTCAAAAGAGATAATATCGGCAACTGGATAAAAGAGGCGGTTTGCAACCGGCATTCAGGATATTTCAGTCTAAAAAGACTTGATGAATCTGAGAAAAAAAAGTCCATAGAATGCTTTAGAAAAGCGTTTTTAAAAGGTGTGGGAGATGTACGATGATCAAACAGACCCTTTTTAGAGATGGTGTAAACGCAGTTCTTGTAACAAAATGGAAACTCAGACTCGAAACGCCTTTGTGCATCAAAAGCAATTCGTTGTCTGCTTTCAACCCGACAGATGGAGAAAAAAAGACAAGAAACTGCAACATGTCTTTTGGCTGGAACAGGTCGACAACCGGTGATGAAGTTAAGGTCTCAGACGCTCATTTTGGAATTCAGATCAAGGACGGGCGAATCCTTCCATGTTACAGCATTCCTGCAAGCTCCATTCGTGGTTCATTGCGGTCATGGACTATCAAACATCTCGTGAAGGAAGAATTGTGGGGTCTGTTGCATGAGCTGGATGAGGACAAAGAGAATATTCACAAAATAAAAGAGGCGCTTGAATCAAATCCAGGTCTTGAGCTTGCACTCGATTTTTTTGGAATGGCAGTTGAAGAACCGGATCGTATTGAAGATAGCATATCTCAGGCCGGCAGAATTAAGGTAGAGGTGCTTCCCTTAGAGAAAGAATCGGAAAAGCCATGGGTTCAGGGAAACGATTGGAAACCGGAAGAAAGCCGATTCGGGCCACAAAATGTATGCAGGCATATTTCGGTCAGGGGGCCTGTGGATCGTATTACACATGCTGCCAGGGAGGGAGGGCTCCACTATTTTCTTGAATTTTCACCGAACCAGACCTTTGACGTGGTCGTGAGGGTAGTCAACCCCGATCCTGTTCATCTTGGTCTGATAGCCTTGTGGGAAAGAGAAATAGATACAGGAATACTTCGAGTGGGAGGGCTGAACAGCATAGGTCGAGGCAGACTAAGGGTAGAAAACAGTCAACATGATCTTTTTGCTTTGCCTGGTTGCGAAGGCAAATGGGAGCTGGAAGCCGCTCAGGAGCAACAGGATCAGCCAGATGATATTCTTGCGCAATTATGGAAAACATACCCTATTCCAAAAGCCGGGCTATATCTATATATTAAGAAGCTTGGCAAAGTGTTAAGTTTATAGAGGAGAATATTCATGCATAATTATATGAATCCTTTTGAATTCGTTC
This sequence comes from Bacteroidales bacterium, assembly GCA_048632525.1. GTDB lineage: Bacteria > Desulfobacterota > DSM-4660 > Desulfatiglandales > Desulfatiglandaceae > 4484-190-2. The sequence goes on from JAIWDV010000040.1 coordinate 7,635, forward strand.
CCTTGCCTGTTAATGGACCCAGGGAAATACCTACTATTATAGCTCGTGGTACACCAAGGCTGGAGGGTTATCTTGCTTACTCTCTTAAGGCACTTACACCTCTTCACATTACGGGAAAGACAACCAAAAAAGACAATTGTTTTGAAAAGAAAAGCTTTTATGAAAGCTATGGCAAAAAAGTTATTCCTGGCTCATCTTTGCGCGGCATGATTGCTTCTTTTGTTGAAGCCTTCACAGGAAGCGATCTTGGCACATTTACCCGAGGCGATGAAAAAAGCAAATCAAACAGACCTCCTTACGGAAAGCATTATGATGAAAACAATTCTCAGAAATGCAGGCACGTAGGTTTTCTAATGGCTTCTGCGGATGATCCCATAGAAACTAAAAACAAATTGGACAAATATCACCACAGGGGACAAAAAAAAACACGATGTCGTTATGAGCGGAACGAAACGCTTCCGCCCAGGTTTGGACGTCATGTTGTGGATGATGCAGCCCGTTTCCTTTTTGGATATGTTGATCAGGAAAATGAGGAAAATAAAAAAGCGAGCGCTGGAAGGCTTATTTTTGAAGATTTGATTGTTCCGGACGATGTAAAGATGGTCGATCAGCCGGCCTGGGATCTGAACAGCAATGCGGTTTTTGGTTCGCCAAACCCAAGAGCAAATACAGCATGGTATTTTACGCCCGGTGAATCACGGGTTCGTAAAACAGATAGTGGATTTCGTGTATGGGAAGTTCTGGCAGACAAGATCAGGGGAAGAAAATTTTATTTCCACCAAGATCCCAAAGCCTGTCATGAAGAGTATCGCAAATGGCAGAGGAAATGGCTGTCTGACCTGACGAAATATAATGTAGAGGCTGTCGAGCCGGGAGCTGCAATTACCAACGGCCGGATATATTTTAGAGACCTGCCGGAGACCATGCTTACGCTGCTTGCATATTCATTGATGCTGCCTGAAATGAACATGGCTCACAAGCTGGGCGCGTTAAAGCCGTTTGGATTTGGGAGTGTCAAGATCGAAATAGATGAACTTTTCTACAGGGATATGGCAAACCCCTTAAATCCGATTGAGAGTCAGGGGCTAAAGGGAAAGCTTGTTGGCAGTCTGATTGATCAGGCAAGCTATCGGTTTCTCAAAAAGATTATGCATTTCCCTGAACCTGATGAGAAAAAGGATTATCTGTTTATCTATCCCCCGTTTAACCCAGGAGGAAATACTTCTGAAGAGAAAGGATTTGCCGTTGTTGAGCAAGTATATGACAGACATCTCGCGCCGGGAAACGTGAATCGAAGCAACTGTTCCGGTAAACAGACCAGAACGAGTCCCCCCGGCCACCCAACACCCGGCAAATCAAAGAAGACCACTCTGTTTTTTGATCATTATCAAATGAAGGCGAAGAACTTTGAGAAGGTGATGGGCGGAAAGGATTATTCGCATCTATTAACCCCATGAAGATATTATGCTTATGAACGCGAATGAAATTGTCATTAATCCTTCCTGTTTTGCGCTTTCCTTGACAAAATGACTGGCAGAATAGATAAAATTATCGTTGAGAAAGAAGACAGTGTACGCATCTATTGTCTTTGCGCTAACTGTGAAAGGGAAATCAGGGTAATC
>JAIWDV010000041.1:0-9235 GCA_048632525.1 Bacteroidales bacterium
TCCTGTTTCGTATTTGTCATTGAAATTTTCTTAATTGATAATTCTTCCTCTGCCATGATTTCCTCCTCTTTTTTTCAACATCCAAGTTGTCCCCTGTTAATGCCACACCCCCATTCCTCGTGTATTTCCCTTCCTTTTATTAAATCGTAATTCTTTACTGTTTATTTTATATATTATTGTAATGCAATACAAATTTTAATCGCATTTTCTGTTTCTATTAGGTTCTTATATCATCATGCGCAATGACCTCGCTCCGTATCTTCTCAACATATAGCATGATATACGTTTGTTTGTCTGGACTCTTTTTCGTATTATTGTGTCACGAAATCGCCGGTTTCGTGTGTTTTCGTAATCATTTAATCAATCCAGTTCCTCTTGACAGATCCATGGCTGATATCTATAGAGGGTGACAGGATGGGAAAGAGCAGAACAAAAAAATTAAGGGCGCAGGGATCACAAAGAAATGTAAAGCGAGCGCGCAAGCAGAACATTTCTGAGGGCGATCTAAGCCGTGTGGAGTTTCATCGCCATGCATTGGCATTACTGCCACATCCGGCAGACAAGAGGCCCGGTATAGCCTATTTTGTGGAGAGCAGCCCTTTGGGACATACCCAGAGATTGTGCTCCTGCGCTATTTCAAGGGACAGGACCTGCACTCACATCTTAAAACTGGTTGAAGTGTACAAGACCCTTAAGAAAAGCCTTAAAGGTGGAAGTCTCGAGGAGGGTTTCAGGTCGAGCATCTGGTACAGCCTTGCTAACGTTTTGGCAGATGGCTCTCGGGAGAAGCCACTATCAGTCCGCATACAATCTGCCACTTACCGGGAGAAGAAACTGATAAAGGTGTTAGGCTCCAATGGGGAGGAAATGCTTTATTATCTTTCACAGGGGCCTGATCTTTCCCGGTTTCTGGAGCGCTGCGGGAAGTCTCCGGGGGAGGATGCTGCTCCACACAGGGGCAAAGTACTTGAGAGGCTTGCCCTCCTCACTCTGACCGAAAGTGAGCGCTTTATGATGGACCGGGACTTTAAGACACGCCGACAGACTCTGGAGGAAAGCTTCTGGTACCGGGCTGCCTATCACGGCTATCGCGAATTTGGCGTCACAGGGTGCTCCTTTCATCCGGCCATTGAGGAGACCACCGGGTCGTTCACGGTCGCCTGCAAAGATCCGTCAGGAGATACTGCCTTTCGCATGGTGATACCTCGTAACAGGGTGAAAAGACTGCTTATCACTCTTAAAGAATTCCTTCCCAACCAGCATGACCTGGCCATACACCCCATTCCCCTTAAATCCATTTTCAAGGTTGCCATAAGTACCCAGCTGGATCTGGAGGTCCGGCCCGTCATCCAGCTCATCCAGGAAAGTGGAGAGGAAAGATTTTTTGAGAGAGAGGATCTGGAACGCTTCCGATATGGAGATCTGATCTATATCAAAGAACTGGGTATCCTTGCTGAACTGGAACCACCGGGGAGGATGGAGAGAAAGTTCAAGGCGCCGGTCAAAATGGTCCTCAAAAAATCCCAGGTCCCAACTTTTTTGGAGGAGTTCGGGGATGACCTCCTGGAAGGCCCGCACCTTGTAGATGAAGAGGTCAAAAGCCTTAAGATCTTCAAGCAAGTTGATCGAATCGAGATCACGCCGGAGGCCTTAGACAGGGACTGGTGCTGGCTTTCGGTGAAATACGGCTTTGGAAATACATCTGTCTCTCTGATTGAAATCCTGCGTGCCAGGGAAGAGGGCCAGCGTTACATCGGTACTGATGAGGGATGGGTGGACTGTAAATCCCGGGATCTGGATGTCCTTGATTCCATTCTGGATCGAAGTAAAGGAGAGAAGCTTTCAGAGGAATCAATCGCTATAAAACTATCCCGGATGGATCTTTTCCATTTAACAGCCACCAGAATGAAGCCCGTGGATATAACAGGTGATGGCGACCGTGCTGACCTGCTCAAAAGGATGCTCGAACTGAGACCCATGAGACCTTTGCCTGAAATGAAGGGCATGACTTCATCCTTGAGGCCCTATCAGGAGCGGGGCGTGGAGTGGATCTGGTTTCTGTTTGAAAATGGTTTCGGAGGGTTGCTGTGCGATGATATGGGCCTTGGTAAGACCCATGAGGTTATGTCCTTTATGGTGGGCCTGCGGGAACATGAAAATGTCAAAGGGCCTTTTCTGGTGGTTTGCCCCACCACTGTTCTAAGCCATTGGGACAACAAAATACGTGAGCATGCTCCTGGGTTGAAGCCAGTTCTGTACCATGGCGGCCAGAGGGACCTGGGAAAAGCCCTGGAAGACAGCGACGTGTTATTGACCTCATACGGTGTCCTCCGGTGGGATATTGAAAAGCTGAAGGACATTTCTTTTTCTCTCGCTGTTTTCGATGAAATCCAACACATCAAGAATCCCCAGACCCTGGCTTACCACTCTGCAGAAGATATCAAGGCCCGTATGAAACTGGGGATGACAGGGACTCCCATAGAGAATAGTCTGAGTGAATTGAAGGCCCTTTTTGATTTGACGATGCCGGGCTATTTTGGCACTGATAGGGGGTTTGATTCTCGATATGTCAAACCGATCGAGCTCGGCCTGGATACGACCAGGAGAGAGGAACTGAGCAGGCTCATATCACCTTTTACGCTCCGCCGCCTTAAAGAGACAGTGCTTGATGATCTCCCTGAAAAGATTGAAGATATCCGGTCCTGCCGTCTTAGTGAGGATCAGGTAAAGCTCTATCGGGATGCAATCTCTTCAAGGGGTAAAGGCTTACTCCAGTTGTTGAAGGCTGGTAAAGAACCTGTCCCTTATATCCACATTTTCGCCTTACTGAACCTCCTCAAGCAGATCTGCAATCATCCTGCAATGGTAGAGGGAACGCCGGACGATTATGAGCGATACCAGTCAGGCAAATGGGAGCTATTTAAGGAGCTTATTGCGGAGAGCCTTGACAGCGGGCAGAAGGTTGTTGTCTATAGCCAGTTCCTGGGGATGATAAAGATAATAGAAGGATTTCTGCAAACTCAAAATGTGGACTTTGTAACTCTTACGGGGGCAAGCCGGAAGCGGGGTGAAATTATATCCAGATTTAACAATAACCCTGATTGCCGGTTATATGTGGGGAGTCTGAAGGCCGGGGGCACAGGCATAGATCTGGTAGCCGCCTCGGTGGTCATCCATTATGATCGGTGGTGGAATGCGGCCAGGGAAGACCAGGCCACGGACAGGGTCCACAGGATCGGGCAAAAACGCGGTGTTCAGGTCTTCAAGCTGGTGACTGAAGGGACTTTGGAGGAAAAGATATCGGCCATCATTGAGAAAAAGCGAAATTTGATGGACAGTGTTGTTAAGGAGAGTGATCCAGGGATCCTAAGGAGCTTTTCAAGGGCGGAGTTGATTGAATTGCTGTCAGTTCCTTCTTGACGTTATAAGCAACCTGTCCGACAGGCGCTATCCGGGAAGGAGTGCGGACACCCTCCCCGTTTAGTTTGCGGAGAAATATTGAATTGAAGACCTTACGAAGTAAATTTCTTGTTTTTATCCTGGTACCGGTCATTACCGTACTTTTGGCTTTGTCTGTTCTGAGCTATCTTTCTGCTCGTGATCTCCTTATCGCACAAATAAGAGAAGGCGGCATAACCGCTCTCCAGGCCGCCGCCGAGAAGCTTTCTGTGTCTATTGTTCAAATACACTCGATGCTTCGCCTGGTTTCGTTATCCGAAAACCTGGAAGAAAAAAGCGATTCGTATAGACAGCGCTTATTTGTCAGGCTCACTCAGGTCCCCGATGATGCGATAACGTCAGTTTTTATGGGCTTTCCTGACGGGAAATTTATTCGTGGCAAGACTGATCCCCTTCCAGAACTCTTTGACCCCCGTAAGAGGCCATGGTACACGGCTGCCTTGAATTTTCCTCCGGGCAAAATGGAAGGTGCCACTGAGCCCTATTTAGATGCAAGCACAAAACGGCCTGTAATTACGCTTTATCGTAAGGTCTTAAAACGTGACGGCAGTCTGATGGGAGTGCTCGGTGTAGACGTTGATGTTATACTGGGTTCTCAATCTATCACAAAAGAAATTGAATTGCCCCCGGGTGGGCATATGATTCTGGTGACCAATAGTGGCACTATCTTACTTCATCCTGATGAGGAGGCCATAGGACTTGATCTCGGTTACACGGGGGAGTCATTGGATATTAAGGTGTCCGGTGATATTAAAAACCCCGAAGTCCCATTCATTCAATATATAGACAAGAGGTTTGGGGAGAAATGGTATGTTGGATTCCATCGTGTTCCAGCAGCCGGTTCCAGCATTGTAGTTATGTTTCCCATGGAGAGGGTTCCGAAGCCCCTGCGGCTTCTGGCTCTGCAAATGATTGCAGTGGCCTCACCGTTTCTCATTGGTATCCTTGTTCTTTTATTGGTTATAATCAAGAAGGTCTCCCAACCAGTGGTTGACCTGACCAACTCTGCGGTTAAGATTGCTAAGGAGGATTCCTACCATAATCCCCTGGAAGTGAAAAGCAGTGACGAAGTCGGCCGGTTGACAGAGGCATTTAACACCATGATGGAAGGACTTCGGCAAAGGGATTTTATCCGGGATACCTTTGGCCGGTATGTGACCAAAGAGGTGGTTGAGGAGCTTCTGGGCTCCCCGGACGGCCTCAAGCTTGGAGGCGAAAAACGAGAAGTCACGATCATGTTCAGTGACTTGCGCGGTTTTACGCCTTTGTCCGAACATCTCAGTCCTGACCAGATAATTGGTCTTCTCAACCGTTTTTTAGGGAAAATGGCAGATATCATCAGCAGTTACAAGGGCACGGTCAACGAGTTCGTCGGTGATGCCGTCCTGGCCTTTTTTGGTGCGCCGGTTAAAAGACAAGACAGTCCGGCCAGGGCTGTGGCCTGTTCGTTGGCCATGCAACTGGCCATGGAGGATATCAATCGTCAAAATAAAGAACAGGGTCTTCCGTCTGTATCCATGGGAATCGGTGTCAACACGGGTGAGGTCATTGTGGGCAATATCGGCAGTGAAAAGCGGGTCAAGTACGGTGTGGTGGGCCACCACATCAATTTGACATCACGGGTTCAAGATGCCACCGTTGGCGGACAGATCCTTATTACGCCCTCCACTTATGAGCAGGTCAAGGACATTGTCCTTATTAGATCTTCCCGGTCAGTTAATTTCAAGGGTGTAGATGAAGGTGTTACGGTCTACGAAGTGGCAGGCATCAAAGGACCTTATAACCTCACATTACCAGAGGAAACCAGGGACGCAAAACCTTTGGAAAACCCCCTTGCTGTCAATGTGTTCAAGATGACGGGTAAAAGGGTTGAGGGCTCCCCGTTAGCGGGGCAGTTGACGCATATTTCAACTCCATGGGCCAGGGTGAATTTGCCGGAGCAGATTAAACTCTCATCAGAGATCAGATTGGACATCCCTGTTCCTGGACAGGCGGAACCGGAGCGTATCTACGCCAAAGTGGTGGAAGTGGCTGATAAAGGTAACAGCTATGACCACCTTGTACGGATCTCCTATCTTACACCTACGCTGACCAAAGTCATTGATATCGGATCATAGAATGGCTGTTTAAACACCAGATCAGTTGCAAAAGCACCCGAATATTTGATATAATTAAGCATACATTTGAGATGCGGAAAATCCGCAAGCATCCGGATGGGTCGTTGTATTGCATGGACTCTGTCTGGGTATCAGAAAAGATCTTATTGGAGGCATTATGGAAATAAATTATATCGATTTGAATAATGAAGATTTTGATCCCGAATTATATATCAAAATATTAGTCGCTGTTGCAAAGGCCGACAAAAACAACGGCCCAAGGGAGTTTGAATATGTTGCAAATCAGGCTAATCGTTTGGGCATTGATTTCGCGCGAGTTTGGGATACGACCGATAAAACTTTTCTAATAAGTGGGAAAGAAGTTTCCCGGCTTACGGCTATGGTGATTATCAAAGACTGTATTTTGTTGGCATCGCTGGACAAGAACTTTTCTCTTGCTGAAAGAGACAAAGTCTATGCCTATGCTGCGAAACTTGATATCACCAGATCAGATGTAGATTACATTGTAGAATGGCTGGGTGATTATGATGCATTGGAAAAAAAATGGAATAGACTTATATCCGGTGATATGCATTAGCATTGCCTCTTCCAATGATATTCTTTTTTCGTCTTTCTTACCTGAATCATCTTTGATAGATTCGTAAAAAGCTAACATGTATTAAAGGAACGAAAATCTCATTAGTGTAACATGATACGATTTTTTCAAACCCTGGAAATAAAAAAATATATTTCGGTACTTGACATTCTTGACCCCTGGCTGTCCCTCGCATTATTTTTTGCGGCATCTTTTTTAATGATTTGGCGCTTGGGCTCTTTGGAAACAAAAGGGCTTGAAGGGACAGTGCTGGGCACATTGATCATGCCTTATTGCTCCGGGTTATCCAATCTGATTTTCGCCTATTTTCTTGGCCGTTCAGGTGGGAGCGGGTCCATGGTTCTGGAAAATTGCATTGTCAACAATGTGACCAATCTAACTTTGCTGATCGGTCTGCCAGCCGTGTTCTGGAGAATGCATATTATTCCTGCAAAGATGAAAAAAATGGGACCCAGCATCTACTATGACTATCATCGTCTCAACTACCTTTCACTCCTTTTATCACTTGTGGCTTTGATGTTTTTCACGGGCGTTGTATGGGCGTTGGGACGGGACGGAAAATTGGACTTTAGCGATGGACTGGTCCTTGTCGGCATGTTTTTTTTCTGGCAGGTTTTCCAGGTGTTTGATGTATTAAAAACCAATGTTCATGAGAGCAGGAGTCTGTCCTGGTCCATGCTGATTGATTTGCTTTTTATAATAATAGGTGGATACTTTTTATACATCAGTGTTGATCGGTTGGTAGCATGGGTTCCCAAGGCAGGTTCGGGTTTTTTCGTTTTTAGTAACCTGGGGTGGTTAAGTGGATTACTCATGGTCCTGCCTAATTCCTTGCTGGCAATATATTACTCTATAAAAGGCCGTCCTGATATTGTATACACCTCCCAGACAGGAGATGCTCATATCTGTATTCCCATGTGTATTGGGCTTTTCGCTTTGTTCCATACTATTCAGATCCCATCCTTTTTTAATCTTGGTATTATGCTGCTCCTGGGTGCAGGCCTGGTTCATTTTGTGTTCGTTACATTTCTCGGTAGACTACCGCGATTTATGGGATTGGCCTTGACCGGGACATACTATTTCTTCTTGTACAAAGGGCTGATAAAACCCTAAGTTCTGTTTCCTGTTCTGGCCTCTTTTGCCAGAGTTAGTTCCAGATCACATTGGAGGCACCTTTTTGCCTCCTTTATGGCGTGTTCGTCGGTAAAACAGAGATCAACTTCTGTGAATCCATTATGTCTTTCTGAAAGGGGTATGGACGGCGTTTCAACCCTTTTCAGATCTGCAAATCCCTCTTCCCTTTTCCCGTTGTACGCTTCGGTATCAGGCCTTAGGGCAATAGATTCCTCTATGTCGCCATCTCCACCCAGAAATTTATCAATGGAGCTTGCTGCCCTGCGACCGGCGGAAATGGCATCTATTATAGCAGCAGGCCCTTTCCCCACATCGCCGCCCGCGAAGACGCCCGCCATACCCGTTTCCTGGGTTTCCGGGTTAATAGTTATCAAACCCCTTTCGACCTTTAATGGTCCATTATCATCAATAAACGAAAGATCGGCGGCCTGGCCGATGGCAAGTATGACCTGATCAACTTCCACTTTTTCTGTGATGTTGTTAAAGGCCGGGCAAAAATCCCCCCCTTCATCAAAGACGGATGCGCACTGTATAAGCTCAGCGCCTGTGACTTTTCCATTATCCTGTAGGATCTTTTTTGGGCCCCAGGATGTCATCAGCCTGACACCTTCTTCAAGGGCCATATCAATCTCCCACGGATTGGCAGGCATCTCATCTCTGCTTTCCAGACAGGCCATGGTAACATCCTTTGCCCCAATTCTCAGGGCAGTGAGGGCCACGTCAACCGCAACATTACCGCCGCCTACTACCAGTACCCTGTCCTTGAGGGCGATTTCCTTTCCTTCGCTGATTTCTGCCAGGAAGTCGATACCCCAGAAGACATCATCTGACTGTGCGCCTTCAAGATCTATTTTCCGGCTCAGTTGTAATCCCGTGGCAATGAAGACCGCCTCGAAACCATCTGCCTTTAACGTGTCGAGATCAAAATCCCTGCCCAGTTTTTTTCCCGTTTCAAGCTCGATACCAACGCTTAAGACCTGATTAATCTCCCTTTCCAGTACATCCTCGGGCAGCCTGTAAAAGGGTATACCATACCGCATCATTCCCCCTGGTTTTGATCGGCCCTCAAAAACCGTTACATCATGCCCCTTTTTTCTCAGATAGAAGGCCGCGGTCAAACCAGCAGGGCCTGCCCCAATAACCGCCACCCTGTGACCTGTAGTCTCTTTTATTTTTGAAATCTTCTCAAATGCATTACCTGCTTTATCTGCCGCATAACGCTTGAGCGCACATATTGAAACAGGTTCTTTAAAAACCTCCAGGCGCCTGCAGGCATCTTCACAAGGGTGCATACATACCCTGCCCAAAATGCCCGGGAAAGGCACTTTCTCTAAGATTAATGCGCACGCCTCATCCGGTTTTCCCTCAGCTATAAGCCTGAGGTACCCCGGTACATCTATTCCGGCAGGACAAGCCCTTGTGCAAGGTGGCCAGTCAGGCACGAGTTCCCCTGGCGACATGGAGCGCAGGGGCCTTATGATATCAAGGATCGCAATGCCATTAGGGCAGACCTCTTCACATCTCCCGCATGTGGTACAGGACCACGGGAAAGGCGTATCAGCAATCTCGTTTATTAAATCGAGCTCGATATGTCTGATGATCCGCCTGACATTAAACCCGTTTACACCTGTGATGGGACATGCGGAACTGCAACACCCGCACTGTTCACAGGCCCTGAACATATCAACGTTACTAAATTTTTCAGCCAGAACTGTTTTACTGCCCATATATCTTCAACCCTTTATATAATCGCTTTATGAGCTCCTAAGATCTTGTTTATCCATGCCTGCCCCGCGCATGGCGGGGTGTATCCTGTCAAAAAACTCCTTATTCAAGCCCCAGTTCCTTAACCATATCCCTCATAACATTTGCAAACTTCGGCCCATCCGCGGCCGAGCACCAGGTATTCCAGAGTTTATCAGGATCATAT
>JAIWDV010000042.1:0-9223 GCA_048632525.1 Bacteroidales bacterium
AGGAAGTAAAGTAAAATGTTGAATACAAATATCAAACATATAGAAACGGAACAAGAAGTTAAGGAAGTCCTGGAAAGCAATGAAAATGTCATGCTTTGCTGTGGTAGAATGGGACCAATGTGCGTCCCCGTCTTTGGTGTTATGGAAGACTTGGAACAGATATATCCGCATGTCACATTCCGTGACCAGGATTTTGACATCCCTGCGGCGGACTTTATCAGAAATGTGCCTGAATGCGCATCGTTCATGGGATTGCCATTTACGGTATATTTCAAGAATGGTAAAGTCGTAGCGGCTACAAGCAGCATACAAAACAAGGACCAGGTAATGGCAATCCTGGATAGGGAGTTCGGTAAGCAATTGTGAGAACAATGACTCCGGTGCCGAGTATTGGCTGGCGGATGATAACTTACTTGATTGTCAAGGTTAATCTGATAATGTCAAGCTAAAATCTGTATTATATGGTGGTGAGAAGAAAAATCACATTAGAACCGAAGACCAGGAAACGTACATTCGCATGTGCAGCAGCTATTTTAGTGGTTGTTACTGCCTTAACGCTATTCTCCGGCTGCGTTGAAAAACCAATAGATAAAGTAATCAGTGACAAAACAGAGGAGATCTCGCAGGGAGAGCAGGAAACCGACGACGCAGGAATGTCCGAACTCGACAAATGGGTAGAAGACAACACAGCAGGCGAGCCGGAAGACCCAAACGATGCATCACAGGTAATCATCGACGGCTGGGTCCCTCCAATGTCCTTTGACCCGACAAAGTACATCACCCCGGACGGCGACTGCACTGTGCTTGAAAAATCCACCATCTATCACGGCTGGGAATATGTCCGTGATCTGTTCCCCGAATCAAAAGCAAATGACAAATTAATGGGCAACCACAAGGGCTTTCTTGGGCAAAAACCACAGATGTACATGGGGATAATGTCTGACGGGAATAGAGACGAACAGCTTATAGTTGTCAACCAGGCTTTTCTGGATATGGCTGGAAATAAATTCGGTTACCGCATCGGCAGCTCAATCCGACCCATTAAAGCTGAGATTTTTGACAATTTCGAGTGGGAACATGACACGGAACTGACAGAGCCGGGTCTAACTGATGGTTATGATAAATTATACTCAGATACAGGTATATACTATGCAAGATTTCCTGTCGCCACTCGGGAGAATGAAATTCTCGAAGGCTCTCCAAACAAAGAAGTAGGCATGCATATCAAAAAACGTGCATGAATTCTTACTTGTCTATTATCCCATACGGCCACTTGTCATCACGCATTTCCTCAGCAAGCACCCATGCCCCTACAGCTGAAACAGCAGTGGTCGCCAGGCAGTATGCAGGCATTGCCCCTGCACCGCCGGATGCAGCCCCTCCTGCTACCGCAGCCACGGTCCCGGCAACTATCTCTACTGCAAAAATACCTACTTGCGCCTTGCTTGCTCTGTCCCATTTTCTCTCGTAGCAGAAATTCGGCACATAATCTGCATAACCTTCTGCCTTGATCTTTATGCACTCCACACTCTTGTCTGGCCCATCCCAGAAACTCCACCAGTCGCCCTTGACGCACTTCTTGAAAACTGTCCCCTGCTCGAAATTATTGTCTATCCTGCCGGCATATGCATATTTGTCTGTATGAGCACTAGGTATTTCACCTAGATTATACTTTACCCAATCCGTCAACCCGCCGGATACAAGTTTGCTTCCATTCATGCTTGCAAGTGCCTGCGAAAGCATCACAGGGTTAACCTGGTTTCCGTCGTTAAGTGTTTTTTCCTCCTGCTTGCACTCTGAACTGCCCTCTTTGCCGTCCTCGCATTCAGGGCGATACATAAATGTTACTATCGGCCCCCTGTACGTGGCAGTACGGTCAGGCTCAGGGAAATCCACATGAAAATTGAAAGTGTCTTTAATGCCATGCACCATAAACGGCTGCTGGGGCTCGCCCGGGTTACTCGGCGGTGGAGGGCGTACAGAACCCCACTCCTGGATAACATACTCCGCAGACAGCTTTGATGTACCATAATACTCTTTGCAATTGCACTTGGTCTTCCGCACAGTAAGGTCCGCCTTGCACGGGCTTGCAAGATAAAACATGCCGTGCTCCTCTGACCCGTCAAGCTCAATCCAGAGCCCTTCAGTCTCACTACTCATCTTCGCATTCTCAAGGAATCCAGCCAAGGCTCTGATGGGCCACTCATGCTTGTACGCGCACAACGTGTTAGTCCCGCACTCACTTGCGTCGCGCATATTATTTGTCTGGTCATAAGCGTAGGCTCCAGTCATTGCAAGCACCACAGCAGCATTCAGCCGGGCTCTCTTGTAATTCTTTACATCAACAGATTCCCTGGAAAGACCTATGCCTTTCAGGGTCTTCTTCAGTGCCTCAACTTTGCCTATACTGTCAAGGTCCAACACGATATCCTCTGCATCTTTTATAAATTGATTGGCAATAGGATCACCTTTGCTATCCGCAGTCAAAATCGCATCTACTCATCAAACTCTGTGTAATCTCATGGCGATAACCCTGCAGCCCTTTATATATTTCAAGCACGATTATAATAATCATGAGCAAACAAAAATTCGTTAATCGTGAACGCGAGCTGAAGATACTTAAAGATGCATACAACTCTGACAGGGCCGAGTTCATAATATTATATGGCCGCAGAAGGATCGGCAAAACAGAACTGTTAAAACAGTCAAAAACAGGAGAAAAATTCGTTTACTTCTTTGTCGAAGAAGCCTTAGAAGAAGAGAACCTGAACACATTCAAGGATATAGTTGCCGGATTCTTATCCAATCCCTTAATCGCGAAGGCCGAATTGTCATGGCTGGATTTATTCAATGAGCTTGCAAAGGTGGACAACTTGGTTTTGATTTTCGATGAATTCCCAAACCTCGTAAAGAAGAATAAACGATTTTTATCACAATTCCAAAAGATCTGGGACGAGTTGCTGGCGGACACGACAATAAAATTAGTTGTCTGCGGCTCATCCATTTCATTGATGGAGACCCATCTTTTAGGTTATCAATCGCCGCTGTATGGCAGACGAACAGGTCAAATATGGCTGCCAGCGCTTAAATATTATCACCTAAAGGAGTTCATTGAACTTCCGGTTGATGATATTATCCGGATATATGGCATAACCGATGGGATACCATATTACATTCTGGATGCTGCATACAGGCTAAAGAATAACGAGAATTTAGAAGATATATTTAGGCCCGGCCGGATATTATTTGAAGAAGCGGAAATACTGATAAAATACGAATTGCGAGATCCGACAAGATATTATAAGATACTCAAGGCTATTTCTTTTGGATATACCAAATTCGGCGATATTGCTACTTATACGGGTTTCAGTACGAGCATAGTCTCCCAATATCTGAGCAATCTAATAAAATTGCATATTATAGAAGATACGTTTCCGGTCGGAGAAAGGAAGGAGAAAACACGAAATAGGCGATATACATTCTCAGACAATTACTTCCAGTTCTATTTCAGATTTATTTATCCGCACAAATCAGAACTCTTAGAAACTGGACGTATAACTAATTTCGATGCAAAGTTCAATCAGTATATGGGCACGGTATTTGAAAAAGTCTGCAAGCAATTTCTTCTTCTAAATCGTGATAGACTGCCGTTTGCAATTACAAAACTAGGTCGATGGTGGCATAAAGATAAAGAAATAGACGTTGTTGCTCTGGACGAAGAAAGCAAAGAGATAGGTTTCTTTGAATGCAAATACAGTACCCTGAAGTTTAAGGATGCTTTTGCTATCCTTGCGGAACTGAAAAAGAAGAGCGGGTATGTTGACTGGAATTGCGGCAAACGGAAAGAATATTTCGGTCTGATTGCAAAAAAGATCGCGGATAAAGAGAGACTCAGAAAAGAAGGCTATTTTATATTTGATTTTGATGACTTTTAGTGATTGATCGTCAAACTCGTCTGTTAGGATTAATTAATGCTGGCTTGATGGCAGATAAGCATAGTTACAGTACCCTCATTATTTCATCAACAATATCCGGCAGTGGCACAACATTGTCCACAGCATCCATCTCTATTGCAGCTTTCGGCATGCCAAATATGACACTTGTGAGTTCATCCTGCGCAATAGTCTTCCCGCCTCGTTCCTTTATTGCTTTCATACCCTCTGCACCGTCTTTTCCCATGCCGCTGAGCAGCACGCCAATAACCTTGTCTCGGTATGCTTCTGCGGCGGAGCTCATTGCTACATCTATGCTTGGTCTCACACTGTTCTCCTTTGGTCTAGTATTTAATTTTATCCTACCGTTTTTTACTACTGTATGATAACCAGATGGTGCAATGAATGCATGACCTGGTTTTATAAGATCGTTATCTTCCGCTTCTTTCATTGCGATAGAAGTCTGCCAGCCCAGTCTTTCGGAAAAGCTTTTTGTGAAGCCAACTGGCAGGTGCTGAACAATCAAAACAGCTAATGGGAAGGTTCTGTGAAGTTTCGGAATGATTTCTGATAGTGCCTGGGGTCCTCCAGTGGAAGCACCAATAATCAGAACTTTCTTGTCTGTTTTCGGTGGTATTAACAGTTTATCTATGTATCTTCTTGCCACAACCTTGAAAGCCATTTTTTTCACATCCACTGTTGAGGCAGCTCTGACCTTATTTATCAGTTCTTCTTTCACCTCTTCTACGTCTAAAGAGATAGTCTTGCTGGGTTTGGATACAAAGTCCACTGCGCCGTATTCAAGAGATTTCACGGCAAGGTCCGCTTCTATTTTGCCCATGGCTGTGAGCATCACAACGGGTACCGGAGTTTTCGCCATTATGCAGCACAAAGCAGTCAATCCATCCATCCTCGGCATCTCTACGTCCATCGTTACAACATCAGGCCTGAGCTTTTCCGTCTTTTCTACTGCGTCCAGCCCGTCTTTAGCAGTGCCAACTACTTTTATGTCTGATGCCGAGTCAAGCATTTCTGAAATCATTCGCCTCATCAGTGCCGAGTCATCTACCACCAGCACATTTATCATTCTATTATTATTCACGTTCCCGCATTTTCAGCGTTCTCTTTAATTTCTTTACTGTCTCTGCCTCCATCACAAAATATATATTCCCACTCATTTCGCTACCTATTTTCAATTCTAAAACCAAAGCATCTGTTACCGGCAAGGATTTGAACTCGTCTGGGCTCACTATACGAGCAACCGAAGGAATGACTGTTGTACGGCGGAAGAAAGTCACGGCCTCACTGAGTGGTGCCGAGATGATATTGGTCATCTCCTCTGCCATATCCAAAACATGTTTTTGAGAAATCTCCGGGATCAAATCAGCATACATATCTTTTGCAAGTCGGTGCGCAATTTCAAATGGGAATATGAGGTATATACTTCCAACCAGATCACTTTCCTCTCTCAACTCTATCTGGGATATAACAGAATCCTCACCTGTCTTCAATTGCTGCGCAGTCCAGCGAATGGATAGCGATTCGACTTTGAGCACTTTGCCGATAAAGAATTGCAAATAAATCATAGCCTTTGAAGTAGCAGTCTTCAATATTTGCTCCAGCATTTCTTTCTCGAATTCCGTTACTCCTGTTTCAGACAACTTTATCTCCCCCCTTTTATAATTTCCCTTATCTTTTCTGCTATTTCCTCTTTCGAAAAAGGTTTCGTGATATAGCCTTTTGCTCCTATCTTTATCAAATCCATAAGTATTTCCTTAGTTTCCAAGACAGTAACCATCAATATCAGTGCCGCAGGGTCTTTATCCAGTATCGCCTCAGTCGCAGCCATTCCGTCCATAGGTTCCATTATCACATCCATCAATACTATGTCTGGCTTGAGGTCCATATACTTCCGAATAGCCTCTTCGCCATCCGCGGCTTCGCCAACAACTTCAAATCCCGCGTCGACTATTATGCTACCAAGAACCGTCCTTATATACGTAGAATCGTCTACTAACAATACTCTTATCTTTTCCATTTCCTATTTGTTCTCCTCCTTTATTTCTTCTATTTCATTTTCATTCTCTGCCAACACTTGTTTCAGGTCAAGTAAGATGATGAGCCGGTCACCAACCTTGCCCACACCCTTCATATGCTCATTAGAAATCTCTGTTGTAACCATCTCAGGCGTTGTCTCAATATCTGATACAGGAATCCTCAATATTTCTGTTGCTGCATCAACAAGCATGCCAAAAGCCTTGCCCTCACACTCTGCTATGATTATTCTAGAATCGGAATCTATCTCCTTAGGCACAAAACCAAACCTCTTCCTGAGGTTTACGACTGTTGCCAGGCAGCCCCTGAGATTTATTACGCCCTCAATAAAATCCGGTGAGCGGGGAACCCTTGTAATCGTTGAAATCTTTGCAATCTCCTTTATGTTCATCACATCCACGCCGAACTCTTCATCTCCGAGTCTAAAGATTACAAACGTTTTCGTCTCCTCTTCTGCAACTGTTCTTTCCTCTACCATGGCCTTTATATTATCTTAGCGCTTTTTGGCTACTTCACCTCTTCCACTTCACCTCTGAGTTTGAATCTTGTTACTGCATCTTGGAGTTCTGCGGCAATGCCTACCAGCTCTTGACTGGAAGTTGTGAGCTGTTCCATAGCAGCGGTTAGCTCCTGAGCAGAATCAGAGGATTCCGCGGAACCCACTGCTGTCTCCTCGGCAATCGCAGATATCTCCTCCACTATCCTCACAACCGATTCAATACTCGTTTTCTGCTGTGCCGCTGCTTCTGAAATCGCCCGGGCTGCATTTGAGGTCTGCTTCATCGCAAATGAGATGTTATCAAGAGCAACAGCGGATTTATCCGTCGCTTTCCTGCCCGCAGTCACACTTTCAGTCAATGTTTTCGCGGCTTCTGATGCCGATACCGTTTCCTCCTGTATTGACTTTACAAGTTCTGCAATCTCATCTGCTGATTTTTTGCTCTTCTCCGCAAGTTTGCGTACTTCTTCTGCAACCACGGCGAACCCCCTACCCGCCTCACCGGCCCTCGCAGCTTCTATTGCGGCATTTAATGCAAGCAAGTTTGTCTGGGCTGCGATGTCTGTGATAATATCCAGTATCTTGGTAATCTCCTCACCGCTCTGCGTCATGATCTCAACTCTTGCTGATGCTTTCTCTGCTACCTCTGATATCCTCTGCATGCTTTTAACCGCTTCATCCACTGTTTCTAGGCCGGCTTGGGAACTATCATTCGCAGCAGATGCTGCCTTGTTCACCTCATCTGATCTGTTAGCCATCGCAGTAGCAGCCCTTGAAATCTGCTCAATAGATCGGGATGCCACATTTATACTCTGTGCCTGATCCTGCGCGCCCTTTGCTATCTGCTGCACTGCTACCGCTACCTGTGTGGTGGATGTGTTCATCTCGGTACCCGCGGTGGCAATATCTTTAGAGGATGAGGCAACAGTATTGGCGGAATCCCGCACATGGGTAATAATGGCGTTGAGGCAATCAACCATGCTGTTGAGAGTGTCCTTTAGCTGTCCTATCTCTCCTTTTGCTTCCCACGTGATTTTTTGTGTGAGGTCACCATTGGCTATTGCGGTGGCTACCCTAGCAATCTCACTAACCTGGTCTGACATCTTCTGTGCCTTCACAATCCGCTCACTTAAAATGCCCGTCACCAGGGCAACAACAATAAACATAGCGGCTCGAATCAAATCATGGGTGATCTCCGTCTCCATACCAATAATAATGTGACTGAAGATGAGCAAGAATGCCAAAAATATCGCTACACCCACACCTTTTCTCCCCCACCACAGCGATGCTACGATAATCGGAACGTAAAAGAAGTGAGTAAAAACAATGTCGGTTGAGACTACTACATGAACATAATAAGTGAGAAAGCAGCAAATAGCTAAAAGGGCTGCCATCACGATAAATTTGTACCATCCCTTCTTTTCTTGTTGAGCCATTATACCACCCACACCCTTTTCGTTCGATAATAATTAATATATATTTATAGTGCAAACGTATTTAAACACTTTTTTTGGCTGCTTTGAACTCCTCCGTTTCAGCACTGAGTTTGAATCTTGCTACGGCATCCTGTAGTTCTGCGGCAATGCTTACTAGCTCCTGACCTGAAGTTGTGAGGTCTTCCATAGCAGAGGTTAGTTCATGGGCGGAAGCAGAAGATTCCTCGGAACCTGCTGCTGTTTCCTCTGCAATCGTGGAAATCCCTTCTACCATCTTTACAACCGATTCAATACTTGTTTTCTGCTGCGCTGCCGCATCGGAAATCGCCAGGGCTGCGTTTGATGTCTGCTTCATCGTAAATGAGATGTTATCAAGAGCCGCAGATGATTTATCTGTTGCTTCCCTGCCTGATGTCACACTTTCAGTCATTGTTTTCGCCGCCTCTGACGCAGATACCGTTTCCTCCTGTATAGACTTCACAAGTTCTGCGATCTCACCTACGGATTTCCTGCTATTCTCCGCAAGCTTGCGTATTTCCTCTGCGACCACAGCGAACCCCCTGCCGGCCTCACCAGCCCTCGCAGCCTCTATTGCAGCATTCAATGCAAGCAGGTTTGTCTGGGATGCGATGTCTGTGATAACACCCAATGTCATGGCAATTTCCTCGCCCCTCTGTGCCATAGTCGCAACAGTTGATGATGTCCCCTCTGCCACCTCGGATATCCCCTGCATGCTTTTAACAGCCTCATCCACTGTTTTAAGACCGGTTTGTGCACTCTTATTCGCAGCAGATGCTGCTTTGTTCACCTCATCCCCCCTCTCGGCTACCTCAATAGCAGCCTTTGAAATCTGCTCCACAGTCCTGGATGCCGCATCTGTCTTCTCTGCCTGATCCTGTGCACCCTTTGCTATCTGCTCCACGGATGCTGCTACCTGTGTTGTGGATGTGCTCATCTCGGTACCCGAGGCTGCAATACCCTGAGCGGATGAAGCAACAGTATTGGCTGAATCCCTCACTCGGGCAACAAGGACGTTGAGGCTATCAACCATGCCGTTGATGTTCTCCTTGAGCAGCAGAATATCCCCTTTTGCGTCCACCGTGACTTTTTGCGTGAGGTCTCCATTGGCTAATGCGTTAGCTACCTTAGCAATGTCTCTAACCTGATCTCTCAGGTTTGCAGACAGCGAGTTCACATTATCTGTCAGATCCTTCCAGGTCCCTGCAATACCCGGCACTTCTCCCTGCGCACCAAGTTTCCCTTCTACTCCTACTTCCCTTGTTACCCTTGATACTTCACCG
>JAIWDV010000043.1:0-9224 GCA_048632525.1 Bacteroidales bacterium
GCATCATGCATCTGAGAAGCGGGCACAATCAGGTTTAAATATAGTGTTTAAGAAAACTATTTTGGGATCGTCATTTTTGACCCTACTTCCCGTGAGTCGCTATACATCAAGTGATGCTGGATGCTCGATATCCCGCTTCAGCGGGACTGGCTAAAAAAGGCGAGATTCCTTATAGATATCCAGTATCCAGAAACCAGTATCCAGTATCTCTGCCCAACGAGTCTCAGACTTCTCTTTATGGCGATGAAGCGGTGAAACCCAAAAGCATTATCTTAAGAGCTATAGATATGGACAAAGCACGAAATACTTGGCGTTTATGGGTGTACCGGCTACCGGCTGGAGCAGTGGGACTCACTTTGCTGATCGCCGGTCTGTTGAAAGCTATGGATATGGAGCTATTCATCGGGCAGATCAGGGATTACGGCATTATATCCCAAAGAATTGTCCTGACTCTAAGCGCATGGGGTTTGATTGCCCTGGAATGTGCGCTCGGAGTCGGACTCCTGGTTTTTTATCGACCGAGATTAATCCTCTCGTTAACAGCTATGCTACTGCTTATTTTTATGGGGGCTACTACCTGGGCCTGGTGGACCGGTGCAACAGTAGATTGCGGGTGTTTTGGTGCCTGGCTGAACCACACACCGGGAGAGGCGGTGCTTGTAACCCTGATTTTGCTGGCTGCGACAGTCCTGGCCTGGGTGGGGTACAGGCACACACAAGCACCCCAACCCCGCGCCAAGGCTTGGGCTGTCGCCACCGCTTGTCTGATCGGATTGACGCTCCCGGTAGCCTTTGGCTTTACCATATCACAAACCGGCCAGGTTCAACGGAAGACAGTTGAAATGGAGCTCAGCCAATTGCAAATTAAGGGGCTGGACCAATTTGATTTGAGACGTGGGGCGTATCTTATCATCCTAATGGACACGGGGTGTTTACACTGCCAGGAGGCTGTGCCAGAGCTCAACTCATTGGTCGAAGCAGCTGAACTGCCTGCCGTCATTGGCCTTTCCATGAACGAAGATTCGGAACGTAAGGCCTTCGTGGAGCAATTCCAACCCCTGTTTTCGATTGGTCAGATCAAAGAAGACATCTTTTGGCAATTGCTTGACAAAGGCGAAATTCCCCGTATCATACTCGTGAATGACAGGCGTGTGAAGAAGGTGTGGGATGAAACGGTCCCGACCGCAGAGATGATTAGAGCAGAGAACCCTTAGCTGGAGAAAGGAGGTACTGATATGAACCGCGAGGTAGAATGCACGGATACCTCTCATTCCATTACCCGAAGAGAATCCATCAAAAAGCTTTTTCGTCTGTCCGGGTCCTTTGCCTTGACCGGAGCGATAACCGGATTTGCGCAGATGCCATTTCCAGCCTGGGCCGAATCCCAAAAGAAGGCATTCATGGTGGAAGGTATTGGTCAGAAGGAAGGATACTCCGTGAAGGAGTTGACCAGAAAGGTCTTCGAGTCCGCAGGAGGAATGAAACGATTTGTCTCAAAGGGCGACGTTGTGGTCATTAAACCGAATATCTCATGGGCCAGACCTGTTCAACTGGCAGCCACAACGAACCCGGAAGTCCTTGAAGGAGTAGTGGAGCTATGTCAAGAGGCCGGTGCAAAGAAGGTGCGAATCGCCGACAATACCATTCATGACGCCAGGCGATGTTTTTCCCTTTCAGGCGCGCAGATGGTGGCGGAAAATACCGGAGCCGAGTTGATTTTCCCCAGGTCTTCACTCATGCGGGAGATGAAGATACATGGACACCGCCTGGATGTCTGGCCCGTTTTCGTTCCATTGATTGAGGCCGATAAGCTTATTAATCTTCCGGTGGCCAAACATCATTCCCTCAGCACACTCACCCTCGGCATGAAGAATTGGATCGGGGGGGTCGGGGGCAGAAGGTCGGCCCTCCACCAGGACATACATCAGAGTATCGTAGACCTGGCACAGTTCTTCAAACCCACTGTAACCCTGATCGACGCCACCCGGATCATGACGAGAAACGGACCTTCCGGTGGAAGCCTCTCTGATGTGGCTGAAAAAAATACTTTGATCTTAAGTGACGATCCCGTGGCTGCGGATGCCAGGGCCTCCCGGCTTTTCGGCAAAAACCCGGAAAACCTGGGATTCATCCGTCTTGGGAAAAAATGGGGGCTCGGCACCGATGATTTCCTGAGCCTGGATCGAAAACAGGTGAGCGTGTGAAAGCCAAACATCTCGTCTGGGCGCGAAGAATAAGCCAAACCTTTTTTCTGCTTCTCTTTCTATTTCTTCTCATTGAAAGCCGTCTTCCCCAGGATATCTTTGTGGACTATTCACTGGTTTTCTCGGCTGAACAGGATCTTGCTCTCCACCAACCAGTAAAGTTTTTCTTTGAGCTAAGCCCATTGGTCGGGCTCTCTTCATTGGTGTCAGGATACCGGATCATCAATGGATTTCTTTGGGGGGCCGGCGTCCTGGTCCTGACCGTTCTACTGGGGAGGGTGTTCTGCGGCTTTGTCTGTCCCTTTGGCACCATCCATCATCTGGTGAGTTGGGTGAAACCCTCTCTCAAAGGGGACCGGATGGTAAAGGCCAACCAAAAGGCCCGGAGCCAGAGAATCAAGTATTTTGTGCTCATAGCCCTGTTTTTGGGGGCAGTCATGGGCCTCAACATGGTGGGACTCTTGGATCCCATTTCCCTCCTTTTTCGTTCTCTGGCGCTCTCCGTGTTGCCCGGCGTCGGGGTGGGCCTGCGAGTGCTTTTCGATGCCCTGGCCAGTAGCGACATTAAGGTCTTTCATTATCTGAGTAGAGGCACGGAAGTTATGGCGTCGCCCGTCTTTGGTTACAGCGACCAGGCCTATCAGGGCGCCTGGTTCATCGGGGTCCTATTTCTGATCATTTTGTTTTTAAATAGGATCAGACCGCGTTTTTGGTGCCGAACCCTGTGCCCGCTCGGCGCCCTGTTGGGCCTATGCTCCAGGGTCAGTATTCTGAGGTTGGAAAAGGATCAAGACAAATGCACAAACTGTCAATTGTGTGTTAAGAGTTGCCAGGGGGCCGCCTCGCCAATGCCCGGTGAGAAATGGGAAAACGCCGAATGCCTGGCCTGCTTCAATTGCTTTCATGCATGCCCTGAAAACGCGCTCTCCTTCAGGTTCAGTTGGCCCCCCGGATTGAACCCAAGACCGGATATGGGCCGGCGGGCTGTGCTGGGAGGGCTTGTTGCCGGTGTTTCCTTTCCCTTTTTGGGAAGATTGGATGGGCAGTTAAGCAAAGTCTCAGACCCTCGACTGATCAGGCCGCCCGGATCCCTGCCGGAAGATGATTTCCTCACCCTCTGCCAGAGGTGCGGTCTTTGCATGAAGGCCTGCCCCACCAACGTGATCAACCCCGCCCTCACAGAGGCAGGCATGGCAGGCTTCTGGACGCCTCGTCTCATTATGACGATGGGTTATTGCGAGTATACCTGCACCCTCTGCGGAGGTGTTTGCCCCACGGGCGCCATAGAAAATATTTCGGTCAAAGAGAAGATCGGACGTCCCATCAAAATCGGGTCTGCATACGTGGACAGGGGAAGATGTCTCCCGTGGTCAGGCAATGCCCCCTGTATCGTATGTGAAGAACACTGCCCCACTTCTCCGAAAGCAATCTATCTCAAGGAAGAACGAATGATCGCGCCAGATGGAAAGGCCATGACCGTTCAATTACCCTTTGTGGATCTCAGGAAGTGCACCGGTTGCGGCATTTGTGAGAATAAATGCCCGGTTATGGGACTGCCAGCCATAAGGATCATAGCTGCCGGAGAATCCCGGTCACTGAGAAATCAGATTCTCCTTTAAGGTTGCAGAAAAAGCATGGAATACATCGCCATGGCCAGGCCGATGCCTGCTACCCTTTCTTCTCTTTCTTCCCTTTCTTCTTTTTCTTCTTCTGACCTGGGGGATATTTCCGTTTATGATCTTCGTAGTCGGTGTATGGCTTGTCAGAATACATCGCAATGCTTACATGGTCTCCAAGCTGGACTCGCAAGGCGCTGGGTAAGGACACAGACATCCGCCAACTGCTTCCTTCCAAGTAAAAATACATTCCCCTTCCAGTATCGTAATACACCCGCTCGCATGGATAATAGCGATAGGTATGTTTTGCCCGGTACCCATGAGCCGGAGCATGCGGGGGCGGCCCGCCCTTTGCTTTACCATGACCTGAGGGTGAGCTGGCCACTTTATCTTCCCCCCAATCTACGTGAACGCCGCCACCGGTAGCATGGCACCCATAAAAGAAAACGAAAAAAACAAGACAACCCAAAACCGCGAGGTTTTTCATGCTTGACACCTCCTCACTTTTTGTCTTTTGTGATAAAAAATTTAAAAAAAGAAACTTCATTTTGATTCTTATTAAGCAGAAATCATGCCAAAGGGAAGTTCGTAAGCATTCTTCAGTTATAACAGATAGTTGAGATGTGTATATCGAACCATTGATAGGGAAATATGGGCTAATTTGACATAGGGCTTGTCTATCTGTCAAATTTTTGACCCATATAAAAGGAAGTGTTAATAATGATTGGGAAAAATAACAGTTTTCGGCCGGTCACTAAATAAGCCAGTCCTCTGCGAGGTCGGTGGCCTTTTTTGCGATCCGTTTGAATTGATTGTTGTGTTTGAGCTTAGTCGCGTTCCCATTGACCCCCACTTTACGCCGATCTTCGCCCCACCTGCGGACATAGTCACGCAAGTCCTGACTTTCCAGGATAAACGCAAGCAGCTCGTTTTGCAATTCGAGCGGTGGTTGCTTATTTCCCAAAACCTCCTTACATACTCCACGCAAATAGGTAACAGAATCGAGGATCAGCGCTGCCTCTTCGAAGCTCCATTTTTTTGTTGGTTCGAAAAGATTACCCTTCAGCGCACTGATCTGCTCATCTGTGATCGTGCCGGGCGTGCCAATACGCGGCATATCCCGCTGTTTTGGTGGAGACTTGTGCTCAACCTGCGAACGCGAGCCTGAAAACAGGCCACCAAACAGGCTGCCACCGTTCCCCTGCCGATGCTTCATAAAGAGCCAGACGGCCAAAGCCACCAATATGCCTAAGAGAATACTGTCCATCAAACCTGCTCCTCTTCCTCAGGGCTTGTGCCGGTAAGACGGTAGAATGGGGCCCAATAGGCCCTGCGGATAGCCTTGACCGCACGCCCCGCGTCACGAGAACCTGTATAGACCAGAGAATAAAGGGTCGGAACGACCACCAGTGTCAGTACCGTGGCCATGGTAAGGCCAAAAATAACAGCGCTTGCCATGGGGCCCCACCACTGGCTCGACTCACTGACGGTGGACAACTCCATCTTATGAAAATTGTAGGCAATA
Source organism: Bacteroidales bacterium (assembly GCA_048632525.1). Taxonomy (GTDB): domain Bacteria; phylum Desulfobacterota; class DSM-4660; order Desulfatiglandales; family Desulfatiglandaceae; genus 4484-190-2. The sequence goes on from JAIWDV010000043.1 coordinate 5,346, forward strand.
CCCGTTACCATGGGCATCAGGCCGAGGATGGTTGTCGCCGCAGTCAGGATGACCGGCCGCAAGCGGGTGCATCCGGCAGCAACAATCGCCTCCCTGAAATGCATACCTCTTTTGTGGAGCCGGTTAGTATAGTCGATGAGCACGATGGCGTTATTTACCACCACCCCGGCCAGTGAAATAACCCCCACCCCGGTCATGATGATGCCAAAGGGCATGTCCAGCACGGCCAGCCCTACAAAGACCCCGCCCAGAGAAAGGATGACTGAGGTAATGATGATTACAGGCTGAGACACCGAGTTAAACTGGGTAACCAGGATGATGATAATAAGGAACAGGGCAGCCCCAAAGGCCTTGGACAAAAAGGCCTGGGCATCCTGCTGCTCCTCAAATTCTCCGGTAAAGCGCATTTTATAACCGGGCGGAAGGGGAGCGTTGGCCAAAAGCTCCTCGGCCCGTGCCCGGACCACCGGTCCCGGGGCGTGCTTCTCGTCAACGTCGGCCTTAACCGTGACCACTCGCTCATGGTTGATACGGTTTATCTGACCCAAACCGCCGGTGATCTCGAATTTGGCGACTGTGCTCAGGGGAACCAGTCCTTTCTCCGTTGGGATGAGCAACTCGCGCAGGATGTCGGTTACCCGGCGATCCGACTCGGGCAGTTGCACCGTAATGTCGTAGTCCTCATCACCCTCCCTGAATGTGGAGACCTTTATGCCGTTAAAAGCCACCTTCAGGGCAAAGCCGATCACGTCTGTGGAAAGACCCAACAGGGCCGCCCGCTGCCGGTCGACCCGAACCTTTACCGTTGGCGAGCCTGCCACATAGTCATCGCGGATGTCCTGGACAAAGGGGATCTTTTCCAGCACGGCCCGCACCTGCTGGCTGATGCGGCCCAGAATGCTGAAATTGTCACCCAAGATCTCGATATTGATCGGCGCACCGGTGGGGGGACCCTCTTCTTGTTTGGCAATGCTGATTTCAGCGCCAGGGATATCTTTGATTCTGTTTCTTATCTCTTCCACAGTCTGTGGGGACGGCTCGATCCGGTCCTCCATGTCGTAGAACTGTATGCCGATATGGTTGGGGGAAGTATTCTCAAAGGAGGATTGCCCCCCGATAATGGCCACGGTCCGGGAGTAGATGTGCTTAATGTTCGCCATATCGGTGAGGCCTTTGATCTGCTGGCCATTGCGCAGTGTCTGGGTCTTCCCCTCGCTTTTGCCGTAATAGCAGTCGGCCGGATTGGCATCGGGTGGGGCCAATTCCTGACCGGAGCCCATGCACAGGGCTATTTCCACCTGCCGGGCAATCCGGTCAGAGTATTCCAGGTCAGCCCCCTCAGGCATGTCCAGATTGATATAGATGGCATTCGGATCGACATCGGGGAAAAATTCGATCGGCTTCTCCAGCCCAACCATGTAAAACCAGATCATTGCCATTGCAATAAGGGACAAGAAAGATATGGCCACCACAGCCAGGCGATGGTTAAGAGCGCCATTTAGAAGGCGGCGATAGGCCCTGAGGAATGGGCCGCGAACCGTAAGAGGCGCTTCGCCTGCCTGCTCGATTTCCTCGACGGTGACTTTGACCTTGGAGGAGCGATGGCCGGCAGGAAGACGCAGGAAGATGGCCGCCAGGGCCGGATTGATCACAAGGGCCACGAACAGGGATGATGACAGGGTAATGATCACCGTCTTGGGTAAATAGGCCATAAATTCGCCCATGATCCCAGGCCAGAACAGCATGGGAAAGAACGCTGCCACCGTGGTCAGGGTCGATGCTGCCACTGGTTGGGCCACCTCGTGGGTTGCCTTGACTGCGGCCTGGAAACGGGGCACGCCCTGCTCCATATAGCGGAAAATATTTTCAACAATGACGATAGCATTGTCCACCAACATGCCTAAGGACAGTGTTAGGGAGAAGAGAACGACCATGTTGAGGGTGATGCCCAAAGCGTGGAGGGCCATGAAAGACAGCAACATGGAGAAGGGAATGGCCAGGCTCACCAGTACGGCGTTTCGCACACCCATGACAAAAAAGAGAACCACAATGACCAGGATCAATCCTGTGATAATATTATTCTCCAGGTCGGACACCATGACCCGAATCTCCTTGGCCCGGTCCATGAGCTTGGTCACCTTGGTCCCGGCAGGCCATGTGGCCATCTTTTCCTCGACGAGCAGGTCGACCTGTTCGGCTATTCTCAGCACGTTCTCACCAGCGCGTTTTTTGACCTGGATGTTAATGGCCTCGCGGCCGTCCAAACGAGCCCTGCCCTCTTCGTCTTTGAACCCGTCTACTACCCGGGCCACGTCCTTTAGGTAGACGGGCCGACCCTGGTGGAGACCTACCACAAGACCATAGATCTCCTCCGGGGTCTGGAACTCGCCCGGGACCCGGAGCTGGAATCGACCATCACCCATGCGGATGGCACCACCAGAGACGTTCTGGTTTTCCTCGGAGATGACGGTCTGGAGCCTGAGGATAGAGAGGCCATAGTAGGCCAGTTTATCCGGATATGGTTCGACCCTGATCTCCCGCTCCAGTCCACCGGTCACGTCGGCCTCCAGCACGCCAGGGATGGACTCTATCTCCTCCTCCAGATCTTCGGCCATCTCCTTGAGCCTGACCAGACCGACTGTGCCGGAAAGCGATAGAATAACGATGGGCAACTCGGAAATATTTATCTCAATGACCTCGGGATCATCCTCCAGATCAGCGGGCAGATCCGGCTTTGCAAGATCTACCTTATCCTTTGTCTTGGAGAGAACGTCATCAATGTCAGTCCCTGCAATAAACTCGATGATAATCGAACTTAATCCTTCGGTGCTGGAGGATTCGATTTTCTTGACCGCCTCGAGACCTTTAAGCTTCTTTTCAATGGGGATGGTTATGGACTGCTCAATATCCTCCGGGGCCACGCCGGGGTATTGGGTATTGATGAACACGTAAGGGATGGTGATATCCGGGGACGACTCACGGGGAAGGGAATAATAAGCCACCAGGCCGAAGATAATGATCACAATGGCCAGAACTACAACGCTGGTCCTCTTGCGGACCGCCATATCTGAGATGATCATGACGCCAGAATCTCGCTTGGGTGGCTCACGTTCTTGATGACCTTAACGGCCTGCCCGTCATCCAAAAAGCGGTGCCCCACCACAATGACCCTCTCCCCTGGATTCAAACCGGCCTCCACATGGACCTGCCAGCCCACAAGCACACCCAGTTTGATCAACCTTTTTTCGGCCTGGCCATCCTTTTCAACATACACAAAGCGCTCATCGCCCTGTGTGATGACGGCGTACAGGGGAACGGTCAGGGCCTGGTCAAACACCTTTTTAATTAGTTCCACCCTGCCGAACATGCCTGGCAGGATCCGGCCGTCCGGGTTGGGGACCATAAGTTCCAGATCGTAAAGGCGTGCCATGGTGCGGGGCTGGCGCGAAAGAAAGATCTTTCTGCCCTTGACCTTTCGATTCTCCAATGCCTCGATTATGACCTCGGCCTCATTTAAATCAAAGACAGCAGCTACGTCGCTTTCGGGAACACCAACCGTTACCTTCACCTTTTTGAACTGGAGGATCCGGGCCACCTGTTGATTTACGTCCAGCAATTCGCCTTTCTTTGCTTTAATCTCATTAAGTCGCCCGCTAATGGGGGCAGTGATGCGGGTACGGTCCAAGGACAGTTGGGCTTCATTGCGCTGGGCGGTAAGGTCCTCAAGCCTGGCCTCGATCTCGTCCAGTTTGCTTTCAGCGGCAATATTCTTTTTGACAAGGTCGGCCATGCGCTTATAATCCTGCCCGGCCAGTCTGTAGTTGGCCTCTATTCGGGCCAACCGGGAACGGTAGTCCCGGTCATCGAGCTTGACCAGGA
>JAIWDV010000044.1:0-9180 GCA_048632525.1 Bacteroidales bacterium
AATGAGTGGTAGCAGTAAAAAAAGGCACAATAGCCTCCATATTCAAAATCTCCGGTCTCCAGCCCGCTTTGATATCCTTCAGACAACGGCTTTAAGGTTTCCCTGACATGCTCTTTCCAGTGTATGACAAAGCCATAAACCATATGGACTGTCATGGCCCTGAACTCTTTGGCATTGAACTGCTCCAGCACGCTTAAAGCAAGTCGACCGAATCGATAGCCGGCCTCTATGTCTCCGACTATACCGCAAAGCATCATTCCGTAAACAGCATATGAAAAGGCTGCGACAGGCGCATTCCCATATATGATCGAAAATCTGACAGTTCTCAATACAAGGAAGGGGAGAAGATCAGGATCGGCAAAATAGGCGGCAGAGCCCGCGCGGTTCAATATCCGCATGGATGCCAATTTGACCGGATCATCCATTTTCTTTAAATCAACCAGTTTGTTGATTCGCTTTCCGGCTAATAGCAACTTTGTTTTCAGGAGATCAAGCATGATATTCAACCTGTTCGGCTTTTCAGGAAATCTCAACCCCAGCTCCTTGAGGATAAACAACCCTGTTTCCATCGCTTCCTGCATCTTATATTGAGCCTTGTATGCCTCGATCCTGATCTCATAAGCCCTTGCCCTGTCCAGCAACACTTTTCCCCTTTGCAATACACACAGAACAAACTCTTCCATTAAGGCATACTCAGCGCAAAGATATGCCGCTTCAGCCGCTTCAGTATATAGTTCAAGCGACATATCATACTCGCTCTTCCAGGTGTCCTCACCAAGTAGTCCTATGCCGGTCCTCAGGTAAACAAAAGCCGACTCAAACGCTGCTGACTGCTTGGCTATTCTCCCAGCCATAAGGTTCAGCTTAGCCAATTCATTCCGGTCAGCCTGGCAATCAATAAGTTCCAACCCAAAGTTCAACTGGTTTACAATATCAAATATCCTCTTTTTGCGCTGTTCTGGCGGGATAATCCGAAGCAGGTATTGACCTGTCTGTTGATGTATCAACTTTCTTTCGGTTTCACTGATAAGAGAATAAGCTGCGTGATGGATCTGATCATGCGAAAATCTGTATTCAACTCTTATCCCCATTGCCGGTTCTCTGATATCCGGATCGATCAATTTGTATGCGTCGCCGGAAATCATCACCAGATTCTCTGCAACCGCTTCCTGGAGTGAGGCCGCTGTCTCTTCTATAGATTTTTTACAGATCGCAGCGAGTGTCTGCAACTCAAACTGAACCCCGATACATGATCCCAGTTTTAATGCCTGCTGAGTGTTTTTACTGAACTGCCGTATTTTTCCTGTCAGAAGCTCAACAACATTATCTGTAATGCCAAGCGTTTGAATTCCGGCCATGTCCCACGCCCATCCCCCTCTTCCGGCCCCCGGAGCTGGTGGGACAAATCTCAGCAGCTTTTCTTCATAAAGCGATTTCAGGAATATCTCTGTAAAAAAGGGATTGCCGCCTGTTTTTTGCATGACCAGTTCAGATAGCGGCTTTGTCGCTTCCTTATCAGCATGCAGCAAATCAGAGAGCAATTGAGTAATATTTTCAATATCAAGAGGAAAGAGGGTAATATGATTGATGGGAATGCCTTCTTTTTTAATTGCATTCAGGGTAATCATCAGGGGATGCCCGGGCTCGACCTCGTTGTCGCGATACACCCCGATAAGAAAAAAACATTCTGCCATTCTATTTGTAATCATCAGTTCCACCAGTTTCAGGGACGCAGAATCCGCCCACTGCATATCATCCAGAAAGATGGTCAAAGGATGACCCGGCCGGCATAATGCCTGAATAAAGTTTTGAAAAACCAGATTGAAACGGTTCTGCGCCGCAAAAGGCCCCAATTTCGGCACAGGAGGCTGTGGTCCGATGATCAGTTCCACATTTGGAATCACATTAATGATAATCTGTCCATTAGGACCAAGAGCTGCCAGGAGCTTCTCCCGCCACTGATCAAGCCGGGTGTCACTCTCGGACAGGATCTGATCTATCAGTTCCTGGAATGTCTCAATTACGGCTTTGTACGGAATATCCCGATGGAACTGGTCGAACTTGCCTGAGACAAAATATCCGTTTCGGGCGGTTATCAGCTTATAAATTTCCTTGACTATAGAGGTCTTCCCAATGCCTGCACTGCCTGTCACCATCAGAATTTCCCGTCTTCCGCTTGCTGTTCGCTCAAACGCCTCCATCAAGACTTCAATCTCTTTTTCTCTGCCATACAACTTCTGAAAAACCTGGAACCTGTCAGAGATATCATGCCTGGCAAGAGAAAACGGTTCAATTCTGCCGGAATTCTTTAACCGGCTCAGGCACTCCTCAAGATCTGCCTTGATTCCCCAGGCGCTCTGGTATCTATCTTCGGCATTCTTTGCCAGCAATTTCATTGTAATCTCAGATAAAACACTGTAAATTCTTTGATCAAGCCTGTACGGCGCTACAGGCTCTTTTGCGATATGGGAATGTATTATTTCGAGCAAATCATCGGATTCAAAAGGAAGCTTTCGGCAGATAAGCTCATACAGGATAACGCCAAGGGAGTAAAAATCGGTGCGGTAATCCAGAACGCGGTTCATCCTTCCTGTCTGCTCAGGCGAAATATAGGCCAGTGTACCTTCGAGGATATTCGGATTCTTTACAGCGGGTTCTTCTCTGGACAGGGTGCTTGAAATCCCGAAGTCGATTATCTTCAACTCCCCTGTTTCATGATTAATAACAATATTGGCAGGATTGATATCCTTATGAATTATATTTGCAGCATGTATCCTTCCCAAAGCATCCACTATCTTTATGGCGATGGCAAGAGATTCTTCCAGGGAAAGCCTGGAGCCGGCCATCAGTCTATCCAGTGATTTCCCGTTGAAATCCTCGAATATTATTGCCAGCCTGTTCTCATAATCTTCTAAGGAATAAGTCTTGATAACACCTTTGAGGTGAAGTAAACCGGTTATCCTGAATTCATGCCTGTACTTGGCAAGCTCATCCGGCGTGGGATGAGCCTTTTTCAAGATCTTGAGAATAACCGGCAGGTTGTCGGCCTCCCTCTTTCCTCGATAAACCACTGTATTTAGACTTTCACAAATTCTATCTGCGATCTGGTAACCTGGAGGGCTTATCATCTTCATACTCCATCTGAAAAAGCATTTTGTAATAGTTCACCACGGATTTTCACGGAAATACACTGAATTATAAATAAACCCACTCTCAAGCGAGTTGTTTTGAGATAATTGATCAATTGGGTTTTGTTCTGATCTTCCGTTCAATTTTCATCGTTCTCTAACCGTGAACAGTGAACCGTGAACAGTGGAACCGTGGAACAGTGGAACCGTGAACCTGAGTAGTTACTCATTGTTTTTACTTTTCAGTGAAACTCCGTGTCGTTCCGTGGTGAACTTTTACAGTATTTTTATTTCGTACTCATCTTTTATATCGCAAATTTCATATTATTACACGCTTTTTGTTTTGCTTGACACATACCGTGTTCTTTGGCAACAATACCTTTTATAACCAATAATTATAATGAATGATAGGTTATTATGATAAATAAATCATTAACCACTCCAATCGCTGTAATCGGGATGGCCTGCTGGTATCCGGACGCCCGCAATCCGCGGCAGCTATGGGAGAACATCCTGGCACGCCGCCGCCAGTTCAGGCAACTTCCAGACCAGCGTTTACCCATAGCCGATTATTACAATCCGGACTGCGGCGAGTCGGACAAGACCTATATCTCACGTGCCGCTGTAATCGACGGATTCAGTTTTGACTGGGCGTCAAGGCGCATCCCTTACACTACCTTCCAAAATACAGATATTGTACACTGGCTCGCACTGGAAACAGCAATCGAAGCGGTTGCAGACGCTGGTTACTCCCACGATGAGCTGCCTGGTGAGCACACGGGAGTAATAGTGGGAAACAGCCTGACCGGCGAGATGACCCGTTCTAATACCATGCGGCTGCGATGGCCGTATATCCGGCGCGCATTCCGGGCCGCAGCCAGGTCAAGGAATCTTTCCGACAATCAGGCAGCGGAAATTGAGACAACACTGAAAGACTACTATAAATCTGTTTTCCCATCTGTGAACGAAGACACATTGGCCGGCGGACTTTCAAACACCATCGCGGGACGTATCTGCAAATTCCTGAACCTTTGTGGAGGAGGATACACTGTTGACGGGGCGTGCTCCTCTTCCCTTATTGCAGTGATCACTGCAGCCACAGGATTAATGAATAAAGATCTGAATCTGGCTATAGCAGGAGGAGTCGATATCAGCCTTGATCCTTTTGAACTTGTTGGGTTTGCCAAGACCGGAGCGCTGACTAAGGATGATATGACTGTGTATGACCGCCGCGCCAGCGGATTTATCCCAGGCGAGGGTTGCGGCTTCGTTGTCCTTAAACGTTTAGATGATGCCAGGAGGGATAAAGATTACATCTATGCAATACTCCATGGCTGGGGCATATCTTCGGACGGCAAAGGAACCGGTATCACAGCGCCAAACGCCACTGGACAGGCCAGAGTATTAAAAAGAGCGTATGCCCGCGCCCCTTACGGGATTGAAGATCTGAATTTCCTGGAAGGGCATGGAACAGGAACAGCAATTGGAGATCGGGTCGAATTAGAGGGCATTGCTTTGGCCATGAAAGATGCCCAGGTCTCCCAGAAAAAATCAGAACGATTCTGCGGTATTACATCATTAAAATCGATCATCGGACACACAAAGGCCGCCTCTGGAGCTGGTGGATTCATCAAGGCAGTCATGGGGGTGAACCGCCGTATTCTTCCACCCACGGCCGCGTGTAGAGATCCGCATCCTCTCTTTAACACCTTGGCGCATTCAATTTACCCTATTCTCCAAGGCGAGCAGCGCAAACCCACGGAAATATTGCGGGCAGGTGTTTCTGCCATGGGATTTGGCGGGATCAACTGCCACATAACCCTGGAATCCGGCAATCCTCCCAGTGAACTTCTTGATCCGTCCATGGATGAGCGAAGTATGATGGTTTCGAATCAGGAAACAGAGATTTTCGTATTGACTGCCGAGACCATGGATGAACTTTATAAAAAGGTCAACGACCTTATCAAGATCTCAAAGGGAATAAGTATTGCCGAACTCACAGATCTCGCTGCCAAGCTCGGACACGAGGCATACAGGAAGGCCTGTATTCGATCCGCTGTCATAGCCGGCCAACCAGACGAATTGACAAAACTGCTTGAACAACTTGCATTGATGGTCAAAGAGAGATCGCCTGCAAGAGGAAAAATGCTCAATGATCCCGAACAGATGATATGGTTGAGCAACCGGCTTGCCGGGACAAGGGTGGGAATGCTTTTTCCAGGACAGGGCTCCCAAAAGCTCAACATGGCTCGAGTGCTTATAGAGCGTTTCCAGTGGGCAAGGGATATGGCCAGGGAGGCAGATCAATGGACCGAGGATGCCGGCGGCAAACCCATCAGCCGGCTTATCTATCCTCCACTTGATCGAGCTGGAGGGCCGGAGGATGTTGAAGCCTGGTTTCACAGCCTGTCGCAGACCGAAAATGCCCAACCTGCCATCTGTCTAACTTCGCAGCTCTGGTTTCAATTCCTTCAAAAACTCGGGGTAACCCCTGCCGCTCTGGGCGGGCACAGCCTGGGAGAATTGACCGCATTTCATGCCTCGGGCGCATTTGATTTCCATACCCTGATTCGTCTTGCGACTGCAAGGGGACATGCCATGACGGTCTCTGGAGATCAAAAAGGAGGAATGGCGAGCCTGCGATGCTCTGAAGAAAAGGCAAAAGGCATCCTCAAACAGACCGCAGGTTATATAGTCCTCGCAAATATAAACAGCCCGCAACAAATCGTTCTGTCCGGGGAACTGACCGCTCTGGAAATGGCCATAAAGATAGCGGCTAAAGAAGGAATCATGGCCAGGCGCTTGAAGGTCTCCAATGCCTTTCACTCCGAACTTGCTTCACATGCCGTCAAGGTTATGGAAAATGTCGAATTTCTCCCCGAAAAACTCGCTGTTATCCAGACCAGGCTTTTTTCCAGCACTGACGGGGAAGAGGTAAAACAGGGAATATCACTCCGGAAACACTTTGCCGGCCAGATCCTCTCACATGTAAATTTTGTAAATATGATCAGGTCAATGGCCAAGACCTGTGATCTGTTCATTGAGGTCGGACCGGGGCGCGTCCTTTCAGGCCTGGCAAATGCTATTATGGGCGACAGCGGTCATGTATGCATACCAATAGAATCATCGCCGTTCGTGGACAAGGATATGAACAGGCTGCTTGCCTCCCTCTTTATCCGCGGCATTGACATTGATTGGCACAGGTTGTACGAAAAAAGGCTGGTCCGCCCGTTTGTTCCGCCTTCTGAACGCTTGTTCATTCAGAACCCGTGTGAACGCCCCTTTGATCTTCCCGCTGCCGACGAGGCATCTTTTCATCATTCCCTGCCGAAAAAGGCGCAAGACATGCTCTCCGACCTTGTCAATCTTTCCGGCAATGAACTTGAGGCTTACCTGAAGGCTCGCGGCCCGTTTTTAGCTGAGTTTATCCAGGCGGATATGAAGTACTCGGCCCCGTTTATGGATAAGAAAGGAGGAACTGAGATAGAAGTTGAGACAATCAAACCTTCTGTAGAGATTGTAGAGACCAAAACCCATGATGTAAGGGCCCCAGCACTGAAATCAAAAACCGTTACAAGAGAAGATATGAAATCGGTTCTCTTTTCTGTAACCAAAGATATTACAGGCTACCCTATTGATAGCCTGATGCCTGAAATGCGGTTGCTGGATGATCTGAACCTTGATTCGATCAAAGCTGCTGATCTGGTAATAAAAGCGGCAAAAAAAGCCGGCCTGGAAGACGAGGTTGATTTGGCGGGCGATGCCAATGCAACCCTGTCAGAAATCGTGGACAACATGATGGCGTGTGCAAAGAAGAAAGCACCTGGCTCAATTGAGCCGGAAAAACCGGATGTATTGAAGATAGTCCTTGAACAGACCTCCCTGATTACAGGTTATCCGGATGATGTCCTTGATGCGGACGCAATAGTGGAAGATGATCTCAATATCGGACCGGACATGCTGAACAGGTTGGTAGGTGGATTGACATCTGCTTTGAATATAGAAATCCATGTTGATCTGGATCCCCTTCGTCAGCGAAGCCTGCGGCAGATTGCCGAAATCCTGGAAAGAATCGTCACTGGCGGGACAAAGAAACAAACAATGGATGTCGATAGTAGGCCTGATCCATGGATCAGGGAATTTAAGATCGTGCCGGCGGAAGAGCCGCTCCAGCCATTGCCGGAATGGTTGGGAAAACGCAAGGAGGATGACTGGCAAAGCGCTAATGCTCTGATCCTGACTACCCCTGATAGCGATGATGTCGCGACATCGTTGCGCAACAGCCTGTTCAGCATAGGCGCCCAGGTGCGAATAGCCGCTTTTAAAGAAGCGCATGATAAAGGATTGGTCAAAGACCCTGGGTATTCACATCTTATCGCCATTCTTCCCAGGACCGGGCGGAAATACAATTCAGACAAAGAGCAACTGCGGGATATCGTAGAACATCTATCCGGCCTGACATCCCCGCCTCCGGCCTCACATACCCCGCGTCGCCGCACCACGGTTGCCTACATCCAGTTCGGCGGCGGCGGCTTTGGCGATCATCCTGTGTTTTCACACATCAACAGATGCTGTGCTTTAGCCTTAGCTGCAAGCCTCCATCTAGAACGGGATGATCTTCGAGTTCGTGTCATTGACTTCTCCACAGCGCTGGATGCTGAAAAGATCGCAGACAAAGTAATTGAGGAAATCAGTACTCCGGCGCCTTTTGCGGCAGCCGCTTTTGATTTTGAACTAAAACGCAGCATAGCCGTGCCTGAGCTGATGCAGCCGGCCGCATACAAACCGCGTCCAATAAACTGGTCTGTCAGAGATGTCATCCTGGTTACGGGCGGTGCAAGGGGTATTACAGCTTCATGCGCCTTTGGCCTGGCTCTAAAAACTGGAGCGCAAATGGCCCTTATCGGGCGTTCGGCTCATCCTGATACAGCTCCGGACCGTTCATCGAGTCGCGAGATCGCTGAAACACTCAAAAGGTACAACGACAAGGGAATGGTTGCCAGGTACTTTAGTTGTGATGTTTCCGACCGTGAATCTCTGATCTCTGCTGTCCGTGAAATTCGCAGGGACATGGGACAAATCACCGGTGTAATTCACGGTGCAGGACTCAACCATCCGAAATCAGCCAGCCAGGTTTCTGTCGAAGATGCCTTGCAGGAGATAAGTCCAAAACTAATGGGGGCGTTGAATCTTATTTTTGCCTTGAAAGATGCTCCGCCCAAGCTCTTCGTGGGGATTTCATCTATTATCGGAGTGACAGGAATGCCTGGAAATGCCTGGTATGGATTTTCCAACGAAGCTCTTGATCTGGTTCTCCGTCGTTTTGCGGCAGATCATCCTGGCGCCAACAGCCTGTCCGTTGCCTACAGTATCTGGCAGGATGAGGGTATGGGAGCAAAAATGGGAAGCGTGGAAAATCTGCGAAAAATGGGTATCGAGGCTATTCCCAGCAGAGAAGGTGTTCAGCGGTTTGTCCATCTTTTTCTGAACGATCCTGGAGTTCATAAGGTAATTATCGCGGGGCGTCTCGGCAGCTTAGACACCTGGATATCCGAAACCACTCCAGCGCCTGAAAGCGCGAAATTCCTTGAAACACCTCTCCATCTTACTCCTGGCGTAGAAACTGTATTCCAGACCCATCTGACTCTGGAAGAAAATCCTTACCTGAAAGATCATCTCTTTAACGGTTCGTATCTGTTTCCCGCAGTCTTTGGTCTGGAAGCAATGGCTCAGGCCGTTGCCCATATAACAGGGGAAAACGATTTTAGCAGGGTGCGAATAGAGGATATCAAGCTGGAACGTCCGATCACAGTAGATCCTCAAGACGGGGCAGATATAGTTGTCTGGGCAGAGGTACAGGAATATGAGCCTGAATCGACTGTCAGAAAAATTCGCGCAGGAATCTCCAAATCCCGCTCAAGAATCAAGTCCGATTTCTTCTCCGCTACATTTATTTTAGGCCTGACAGACAAAGAGCCAAAATATGCCATTAATATCCCGGATATGCCGTTGGAGATCGAGCCACGCCTGGATCTTTATCGAGAGCACCTCT
>JAIWDV010000045.1:0-8972 GCA_048632525.1 Bacteroidales bacterium
CTGTGAGGTAAAGAATTCAGAAAGTCTTTTACCGTTAATCTCTTCATACTGAAGTTTCACCGTTTTTTGAAGGTTTTTGGGGAGAGTAGCTACATTTTCCCGCATTTAAGGTACCCAGCCGAAATAGCTGGCACAAAAAATGCGTTGCACCTTTTGTGCCATAATATCAAGTACTTAGGACGTTTTTTATGTTGCGCTACGTCCCCTTTCGTGATAGGATATAAACATAACCTATTGATATCCATCACGAAAGGAGCAACTGAACATGTTTATTTTACGCAATATCCTTACCCCACTTCAGAACGAATTCTCCACCACCCCCCTCGGTAGACAACGGAGTCGCTGGTTCGTCTATGCCCTGCTGGCATTCATCGTCCCTTTTACCAGTTCGATCTCTTCAAACATCCTTCGCTCTTTGAACACTCTCTTCGGCCTGAGCGTAAACAGACGTCGATTCTATACATTCATGGCATCAAACAAGCTACCATGGATCAAACTGTGGCATGGATTGTGGAACATGATTCCAAATCCACTAACGGATGGCCGTTTGTTGGTCGCCCTGGATGACTTCATCAATCCCAAGACAGGCAGAAAGATTTTCGGCTGTGCACATATCTTCGATCATGCCGCTAAAGCCAACCAGTCCAAATACCCCTGGGCGCAGAATGTGGTTCTCGTTGGTTTGCTGAAACGCATCAAAGGCCGCTGGGCGTGTCTGCCTCTTGCCCACCGATTCTATCTGCCGAAAAAGGCGATTGCGTCCAAATCAGATAACATGAATATCCATGGTGAAGCAACCTTGTTTCAGACAAAGCTGGAACAGGCGGCCGAGATGTTGGTTGAATTGGCCGATCATTTTGTCGGTGTGCCAATAACGGTTGTTTGCGATAGCTGGTTTGGAAACAATGGCTTGTTCAAACCAGTACGCGAGTATCTTGGAGACTCATTTCATTTGCTCTCCCGGTTACGTTGCAATACTGTGCTTTACGCTATTGCGCCAAAGCGCACATCGGGACAACGTGGCAGATCACGCAAGTATGGAGACCGACTGGGCACGTGTGCTGAAATGGCAGCAAGGCTCAAAACGAAGGCATTATTCCATCGCGTATTTCTCTATGGGCATTACCGCGAGGTGCTGGCTACTACAAATGTGGTCATGCTCAAGACGCTCAAATGCCCTGTCAGGGTAGTCTGGGTCTTTCGTAAAACCCAATGGATTGCCCTCTTTTCTACTGACCTGGACCTGTCCATTGAACAGATCATCGAGTACTATGGTGCGAGGTGGAAAATCGAATCCGGTTTCAAGGAGATCAAACAGGAGATTGGCAGTAGCAAGAGCCAGACCCGTAATGCCTATGCCGTGATCAATCACGTCAACTTTTCCATGATGGCAGCTACCGTTACCTGGATCTATGGGGCACGGCTGGAAAATACCCCCGAACGTAGGCATAAAGTCAGAGGGCGCAATAGTTTCGCATTCTCGGATCTGAGACACATCATTGCCAAGGCCGCCCTGAGTGAGAATTTTGATGCCGTTTGCGGCAATTACCTCAAAGCCCTTAAAAAATCTTTCGTCGACGCCCTGCTGCGCATGGTTGCTTGAATCTACAATGCATAATTTCGGTGAAACTTCAGTTATTCAATACATTGGTGTAAAAGAATTTCAGACCGTACAGGTCAAGCTTGACCGCGCTCCAGGAACGAGAATCCAGGAGCTCGTTGAAATAGTCAAGCAACTGGTCGGATGTAAGATTGTCAATCCGGCAATCGAAATAGTTTCCGATACGCCTGATGGCCCTTGTGTAGGCATCAATGGTTTTTGGCTGGAATCCTCTGAGTTTCAGACACTTCAGGTGTTTTCGGTAATACTCGTTGAATTGCGGATCATCCGGCATGTTGATGTTCATTGTAACCTCCTCTTTGTAATAATGTATGAACGGCAAATGCTCTTGCATTGCCGCTTTCTTTTTATTACAAAAAAGCAAGATGTTACAATATGTTAACAACGGGGGAAGATTTGCTCGGTTTGCCTGCCGCGCAGCGGCTTCGTCCAACAAGGCGCTCAACCTGAACAAAAGGGCGCAGGTTATTTGCCTGTTGCCCCTGTTGGTGTTTATGGTGCTTGTTGTAAATCACAGTTTCCCTTTTGTCAGGTTAGCTTTGTCGTTAGCGAAAAATCAGAAATGATTGTTTAGAATTGTCATTATGCGAATAAATGAAAACAGAGACTACGAAATTGTTCAGTTGATAAATACTGGTTCATCCTATCAGGAAATCGCTTCACAGTTTGGATTAACGAAAGACAGAATTAGTCAAATCCATATCCGATTTCAGCATGAAGAAAAACAGAAGGAACAAGCAGCCAAGATAATCAACGAATTTAAATTTGCCAATAATATTGACCAAAAATGGTCCACTGAAACGATAACAAACGGTCTATTGTTTCCCAAAAGAGCAACTCGGTGCCTTCAAAAACACTTCGATAATTCAAGCATTTCGGAACTTAGCTTAAGGGACTTAATGGATTTTTTGATCAAAGACTATGACCATCTTCCTCTTAATATTTGGGAGGTTTCACCTGCTTATGGGCAAAAGGACTTAGGTCTAAAAACGTTTGTGTCACTTGTTAACCATTTAGTTGAGCATGATTTAGGTTCATCCTTCAATGCGGAGTGGATTAACCGTTTGAAAAAACTTATGTGGTTTTATTTTATTAGGCAGCAGTACATTCCGCACTCCTTGAATAAATATAAGGAGTTGCTCTCATATCCCAGCCAGCCCAAACCCCACCACAACGTCCATTACTGCTCCCCAAAAAGGTTACCTTCCAGAGGGAATATGTCCTATTGGAATTACAGAGTCATCAAAAAGCAGACCAGTGTACCTGACACCACCACTTATCAAGTTCATGAAGTTTATTATGACAAACAAGGCAGAATAGAGGGCTGGACAAAGTCTGCTATGAATCCTTTTGGGGAAACACCCGGTGAACTGCGTGAAGATATACGTTTTTTCACAAAGGCATTTCAGAAACCAATACTTGAAGAGAAGGAAGAAAATGGAAAGTCTGTTTTAATTCAAGAAGAGAGCTTTAATGAAATTAATGATGGGCACTATTTAGAACTGCTGGATAGATCTTGGGTATCAATAGATTATATTTATCAATTTTTGGGCTCACATCCGCTTATGAAAAAAGAAAAAAAGCTATGCGAGATTTATGAAAAGGCAGAAAATGCGTTGTCTGAGTTGTACCAAGAGATTGGCCAATTAGAATATGGAAAAATAAATGAAAGCCGCTAACCATCAAATTCTCGTGCCGAGATAAATCCGAGACCTTGGGAATCCTGCCACGCAGGAAGAAATTGGTCATTGTTACCCAGTGGGTGAGAGTCGATACTGATTCAAGTCCCATCCAGCTAAAGCGTAGCCAGCAGGCTGGTAGTGAACTCTGCGGGTAAACCCGGAAACGGGAGTCCGAAGCCAGAGGGATCAAGGATACAGGCTTTGTATTGAGCCCCGAAACATGTATAGTCGTGGACATATGGATAGCCTTTGCTGATTAAAAGGTGAAAGCCGACGGTTTGGATGTGCCGGAAGGCAGCAGTCCTGAATGCGGTATGGCAAGTATTCAGGTCACCACCGGGGTCTTAGACCAGGGCATGTATTCACGGGGGTAACTCGGGAACTCGGGAGAGCCAACTGTCTCCTTGTACAGTAAGGTTGGGAGCACCCTATTAGAAAACTCCTGGCGTTTTAGGGGAAGCCCCGCCCCATAGACGAGACCCGAGAGGGTATAACGAACAAAGAAGGGCAACAAGGTATCGTGGAAGGATAGAGAAGATCGAACGACCACGAGATGGGCTTTTGGCAGTCTTAGCGGATCATAGTACCGATGGTCAGGGGAGTTGTACTGACCGGGAAGGTGGGGAACCTCTGTCCCAGGGACCCACTGTAGGGAAGGTGAAGCAGGGTATAACGTTTTTTTGGTAAGAACTATGGAAGATACTCAGAGATCACAACCCATATCACCGGAAAACCAAAGAATTGCGGAGCATGCAGTCCTCAATACTGGTGGGATGTTTACCGGTCTGGAGGACGATGGGCCACCTGCATTAGTAGGTCAATCATCGTTGGAACGGATCAAGGTGTTGGCAAGAAATGAGCCGGATTTGACGTTTACAACGCTGGCTCATAGGATTGACTTTCATCTGTTGAAGCAATCCTTTCGACAAGTTCGCAAGAGTAAGAGTTGTGGTGTTGATAATATGACGGCCAAGGAGTATGCCGAGCATCTAGACATAAACCTCTATAATCTCTTACAGCGTCTGCGGAGAGGTCAGTACGTTGCACAGCCTGTTCAGCGAATTTGGATAGAAAAGGAAGGCGGAAAGAAACGGCCAATAGGTATCAGTGCTCTTGAGGACAAGATTGTCCAGAAGGCAGTGGCAAAGATACTGGACGTCGTTTATGACAGAAACTTTCATGGATTCTCCCATGGTTTCCGTGAGGGTCATAGCCAACACATGGCATTGGACGAGTTACGAGAACAGTGTCGTATAAGGAACATCAACTGGATAATTGATGCAGATGTTAGTGGATTTTTCGACAATATTGACAAGAAACTGCTGGTTGAGATAATCAGAGAACGAGTCAATGATGGAGGGCTACTTCGCCTGATCGGCAAATGGCTAAATGCCGGAGTTGATGAAGGAGGAGAGCTGAGTTACCCTGAAAAAGGTACTCCTCAGGGGGCTGTTATCTCCCCTTTGCTCAGTAACATATTTCTTCACCATGTGTTGGACGACTGGTTCGTGAAGGAGGTTCAACCCCAGCTGAAGCGGCGTAGTTTTGTGGTGAGGTTCGCAGACGATTTTATAATCGGCTGTGAACTGGAGTCAGACGCCAAGAAAGTGCTGGAGTTGCTGGGGGAGCGTTTTGCCAGCTTTGCCCTGAGCCTGCATCCTGAGAAGACCAAGTTGATACCGTTCGGAAAACCGGCAAGTAGTGTTAAAGTCGATAAGCGGAATGGTACATTCGATTTTCTTGGGTTTACTTTTTATTGGTCAAAAGCACGGAAGGGATATTGGGTGGTCAAGAAGAAGACGATTGGGAAGAGACTAAATCGTTTTGTGAAAGGCATATGGGAATGGTGCAAGGATAACCGTCATGCGCCGCTGAAAGATCAACATCTTGATCTTAGTCTAAAGCTACGTGGCTACTATCAGTATTATGGGGTTCGTGGGAATTTCAAAGTTCTGGAAGTAGTCTATGAGGCCACAGAAAAGGCGTGGCGTTTTTGGCTGAGCCGACGATCTCGTAAGGGATTTGTCAGTTGGGCCAAGTTCGAAAAAATACGGTTGTCTTTTCCATTTCCAAAACCCAGGATAATTCACAGCATTTAGCAATAGGACGGTATTGCGGGACAGCAAATGTTATGCGCCCACGGGGTGTCGCCTGTTGGGTTAGCCATTGGCGTAGAGCCTTTGGTGACCGAGGAACCGTATGAGTTATGTGGCGCCGGATATTATGTGGCGCCAAAACTCTAACTAACTGTTTAGACTAACATCATAGTCAGCTAGGCACCACATAATTTATGTGATATTGATCAGATTTCTTCTACAGAGGAGATCTGAAAATGTTCGATCAACTGTTCAAACAACCTTGCGCACTTTTGCGCCATCAAAATGCCCCCCTTGCAGCGGAGCGAGCATCCTTTCTAGCTAAACGTGCGAAGAACGGGGCTGCTCCAAGCACCTTAGTAAAGTTGGCGCGGGAACTTTTTGTCATTGTTCAGGAACTGGATCTGGCAAACAACGAAATGATCACGCCTTTAGCGATTGAGGTGGCCGCTGAACGTTGGGCTTGGCAACAAAAACACCGAAATCGTGCACAGTCGGAGCGTTGGTCGCAGATTTTGTTCCGACAAACTGCTACCGCTTGGCTACAGTTCTTAGGTCGACTGACTATCCCTGAGACCGAACCAAAACCCTTCGCCTCCTTGGTGGAGCACTTTACCAACAACTTGCAGAATGAGCGTGGATTGTCGTCGGTAACGGTCGCCAATTACCAGTGGCACATAGAAAAATTCCTTACTTGGTTCAACACACAGCAGCAGATTTTTTTAGAGGTTTCCGTTGCGGATACCGATGCCTTTCTTGCCCGTCAGAGTGAGCGCTGGCACCGTGTCTCCATTGCTACCAGCGCGAAGGCTCTCAGAGCATTCTTTCGATATGCCGAAGCGCAACAGTGGTGTCGTTCTGGAATCGCCGCAGCCATCTTAAGCCCTCGCCTGTTTCGTGATGAGACGCTACCGGCTGGTCCCGCTTGGGACGATCTCCAGCAGCTCATTCCACCGTGCGATACGGAACAGCCACATGCCATCCGTGATCGTGCGATTCTGCTGCTGTTTGCTGTGTATGGTCTGCGTAGCGGCGAGGTCGCCAAGCTGCAGTTGGAAGATATCGACTGGGCGTTGGAGCAGATTACGATCACTCGCACCAAACAGCGCCGTTCCCAGATCTATCCATTGACCCATGAAGTTGGCAGTGCAATCGTACGCTATCTTCTGGAAATGCGTCCCAACTGTAGTCGCAGGGAACTGTTTCTGACCTTCAAAGCGCCCTTTCGTCCCCTCTCTGCCGGCGGTCTCTATCATGTGACCCGCAGTCGCTTTGACCGCTTAGGTGTCCAAACACCTCATCGCGGTCCCCATGCGCTCCGCCATGCATGTGCTTGCCATCTTCTTGCTGAGGGACTCTCTCTCGAAGCCATTGGAGACCATCTTGGTCACCAAAACCTCAGCAGTACACGCCACTATGCCAAAGTCGATCTAACGGGGCTACGGGAAGTGGCCCGTTTCGACTTGGGAGGTTTACTATGAAACTTGCTCAAGTCGTTCATGACTACATCTCACTGAAACAGTCACTGGGGTCACGCTTTCACACCGAGGCAACCATCCTGAAATCCTTTTGCAATGCGCTCGGCGAAGTCACTATCGTTGATGTGGAACCGCACCAGGTAAACAGTTACCTCTCCGGTAGCGGGCCTGTGACTCTGTTCTGGCACCGTAAGTACGAGGCATTGAGCGGCTTCTATCGCTTCGCACTGGGTCGCGGCTACGTACTGCATTCACCTCTGCCAATGATAGTACCCAAGCGACCCCAACCGTTTCGACCCTACATCTACTCCCAGCAGGAGTTGCGTGACCTCCTCAAAGCGACTGGCGAATACGAGACACCGAGAACCACGCTTGAAGAAGCGACTTTGCGCACACTGCTGTTGCTGCTCTACGGGGCTGGGCTGCGCATCGGTGAGGCACTGGCATTGACCCACGATGATGTCAATCTCGACGCAGCGCTGCTGACCATCCGCGAGAGTAAATTTTACAAGACACGGCTGGTACCAATCGGCTTACAGTTAACCGCAGTGTTGCGTACCTATGCCGATGATCGGTACCAGCACGGTCATTCCTCGCCTTTTTTTATAACTCGTACCGACACCGCTGTGACGCGAGGTCTGGCAGAACGTGCCTTCGTACGTCTGCGCGATATTGCGGGTGTCGTGCGCGAGGATGGCGCACGTTATCAACCCCGTCTGCACGACTTGCGTCATTCGATGGCAGTACACCGCCTCGTCGCCTGGTATCGTGAGGGCGCTAATGTTCAGCGGCTATTGCCGCAACTGGCGACCTATCTCGGTCACATCAATGTGGCGTCCACCCAGCGTTATTTGACGATGACACCCGATCTTCTTCACGAGGCAAGCCAGCGTTTTATGTGCTACGCCCAGCCGGAGGTGCATTATGGATGACACCACACTGCTAGGTCCATGGGTTCGCCGCTTTCTTCTCGAGCATCTCATCGGCGAACGTAATCTCTCACGCCAAACACAATTGAGCTACCGCGATATGCTACGCCTTCTCTTGCCATTTGTCGCTGACCAGTGCCACCAATCCCTTGACCAACTGACAGTGGAGCAGGTCAGTGCAGCGCACGTCCTCTGTTTTCTGCATCATGTCGAGGAGGTGCGCCATTGTACGATAGCCACACGCAATCAACGTCTAGCCGCTATTCGCGCTTTGACCAGCTTCATCGCTGCTCACAGTCCCGAGCATATCGCTTGGTGCGGTGAAATTCATCGTATTCCCCTTAAGAAGACCACACAAACGGTAGTGCCGTACTTGGAAAAGGAGGAAATGGATGCTCTTCTCTGTGCACCTGATCGCAACACAAAACAGGGGTGTCGCGATTACGCACTGTTGCTGTTTCTTTATAACTCCGGTGCGCGGGCGAGCGAGGCGGCGCAGTTGACCATCGCCGACATCGATACAGCTCAACTGTCAGTACGGTTGCTGGGCAAAGGCAACAAGATCCGTTACTGCCCTCTCTGGCCTGTCACTATGCAGACGCTCACACCACTGGTAGCGCAAGCACCAACACAGCGAGTATTTCTTAATCGTTGTGGTCAACCGATCACCCGCTTTGGTATCCATGCGTTAGTCGAACGTTGTGCTCACAAAGCCGCCGCCATCATCCCGTCGCTGGCGAATAAACGTGTCAGCCCGCACACGCTTCGCCATACCACAGCCGTTTTTCTCCTGCGCGCCGGCGTGGACATCAATACAATCCGGGCTTGGTTGGGGCACGTTTCCATCAAGACCACCATGGTGTACGCTGAACTTGACTTGGAGATGAAAGCCAAGGCGTTGTCAACCTGCGAGGTCACCGGGGGAACAACAGCTACCATGCACTGGAGCGACGATGCATCCTTGATGTCATTTTTGCAATCATTGTAGCGTTGTCGTGGATTAATATTATGTGGCGCCCAGGCTGCGAAAAGTCTAATCTAACAACTGGTTAAGGGTTTGGCGCCACATAATATCCGGCGCCACATAACGAGTCCGCTCCAGCAGCTCGTCAAAATAGTCGGGTCTGCCGTCCGGGTTTTTCAGGCGTTCGTCATCCATGACAAAC